>CAUQKD010000006.1:0-22064 GCA_963518365.1 uncultured Lachnoanaerobaculum sp.
TCCATACTGTGTAAGAGCATCCTGTGCAATCTGCTGTCCCTTAGCCTGATCCCAATCACCTCTTTGGATAAGAAGCTCATCAGCCTTTAATCCGCTCTTCTCTGTAAGTGCCTTAACTGAATACTCTGTTCTGTACTGTGCGTCAATGTTCTCAGGGTCACCCTGGATCATTATGTACTTAACTGTTCCGTCGCCGTTGATGTCACCCTTGTTGTCAAGTTCTGCGATTTCTTCACCCTGGAATGTTCCTGACTGACGAGCATCAGCACCTACATATGTAGCCTTGATACCGTCTGAAGCCCATCTTGACTCCTCTGTCTCATCCGGCTCACGGTTGATATAAACTACAGGAATTCCTGCTTCTTTTGCAAGATCTGTAACTGTAGGAGCTGAAGATGACTGTACAAGGTTAAGAATCATAACGTCAACCTTTGTTGCGATAAAGTTGTTGATCTGGTTTGTCTGCTCAGCCTGATCGTTCTTACCGTCCTGAACTACTATATTATCTTTCGGAATACCGCAGTCTTCTGTAAGATATCTAACCAGCTCGTTACGATAAAGTGTCATAAAATTGTCATCAAACTTGTAAATTGAAATGCCTACTTTGATGTCCTTTGCATCCTTACCTGTAGCAGCTACAGCCTCTGAAACGCTCTCACCCGCTTTAGACTCTTCCTTTGACTCACTGCTTGCTGCCGCTGTTGTCTCGGCACTCTTGCTTCCGCCACATGCAGCTAATGAAAGAGCACACATAGATGCTACTGATACCGCTAATACTTTTTTAAACAATCTCATTGTTTTTCCTCCCTTATATTCGGTTCGTTTAATTTGTAAGCATATTTTAATATTGATTACGATTATTTTACATAGATTTTTTTTACGGTTTTTATTAAATTTTTTGCTATATCAGAAATGATTCCTAATAATTTCAGATTTAATTATATTCAAAAAAGTTGTATAATTATAGACAAACGGTGATAATAAAAATCACCGTATACTTATATAGAAGGAGGCAACTATGGGATACAATCAAAAGATAACAAAGGAAATAGAAGACTTGACAGCCAAATGTCTCTCTAATCTGTCCATCAACCAAGCTTTGTACAAAGAATACGATGTACAGAGAGGACTTAGGAATCTGCAGGGAGAAGGTGTAAGAGCAGGCCTTACAAGAATTTCCGAGATTACTTCATTCAAAAAGGTAAACGGAGAAAAAATTCCTTGTGACGGCGAGCTGAGATATCAGGGTATTGATATACATGAGATTACAGACGGCTTTCTTAAAGAAGAAAGATTCGGATTCGAAGAAGTGGCATACCTGATGCTTTTCGGAAGTCTTCCAAATGAAGCACAGTTAAAAGCTTTCAGAACCCTACTTGGCGAGCAAAGGACATTGCCGAAGAACTTTACAAGGGATGTAATAATGAAAGCCCCAAGCAAGGATATGATGAATACTCTCTCAAGATCGGTACTTACACTGTATGCTTATGATACAAAGGCTGATGATACTTCACTTGCAAATGTTCTCAGACAGTGTATCAATCTTATAGCTACTTTTCCGATGATGTGTGTATACGGCTACCATGCATACAATCACTATATAAGAGATAAAAGTATGTATATCCATCGACCTTCAAATGAACTTTCTACAGCTGAGAACATTCTTATGATGCTTAGAGAGGACAGAAAGTATACAAATCTTGAGGCAAGAGTACTTGATCTGGCAATGGTTTTACATATGGAGCATGGCGGCGGTAACAACTCCACCTTCACAACTCATGTAGTAACTTCATCAGGTACCGACACATACTCGGCTATAGCCGCCGCACTGGGATCATTGAAGGGACCTAAGCACGGCGGAGCCAATATAAAGGTTGTGGAGATGTTCAAGGATATGAAAAAGAATATCAGCGATATAAATGATGAAGAAGAAATAAAATCATATCTTTTAAAATTGCTTAGAAAAGAGGCCTTTGACAAATCAGGACTTATCTACGGTATGGGTCACGCCGTATACTCACTCTCGGATCCTCGTGCAAATATTTTCAAGCAGTATGTAAAACAGCTTGCCCATGCAAAGCACAGAGACAATGATTTCAAACTTTACAGTGCCGTTGAGAAGCTTGCTCCTGAAGTTATCGGAGCCGAAAGACATATTTACAAGGGTGTCAGTGCAAATATTGATTTTTACAGCGGCTTTGTCTACGGTATGCTTGACTTACCTACCGAACTGTATACTCCGATATTTGCCTGCTCAAGGATAGTGGGTTGGAGCGCTCACAGAATTGAAGAGCTTATAAATACCGACAAGATTATAAGACCTGCATATATGGCTGTAAAAGAGCATGAAGAATATGTTGAGATGAAAGACAGAAAATAAAAAAAATTTAACTGAAAAAGTCCTGAGGGTAACACTTGATAAACGTCTCCCTCAGGACTTTAAAGTCAATTTAGTTTTCTTTGTTCTCCCACTATGTATGCTGTTAAATCAATCCGGCAGTCTTCTCCATATATATCCCCCAGTAATGCCTATAAGCATCGCTATCCCGTTCACCTTCATTTGCAAAAGCACATAGGAGTCATAAAATATCTTTAGTCCGTAAAACTCCCACCCGTCCAAAGCAAGTTTTGACAGCAAGGCGTTTATATATACAATACACATATACAGAAATATATTTTTGATAATATAAAACCAATCGTTAATCTTCAGAGCATATTTCACTACCAATGTCCCGAAATAAATTGAAAATAAGCCATTAAACGGTATAAACACAAAATATACACTGAATGGCGCAAATAAAACAACAATTAAAACGCATACTGCTGTAACCAACATACATATTATTTGCAGTATTGAAGTCCCTAAAAAATCATTTATCTTATCCCAGAAATCATCTTCTTTCCAACCGGCAAGTGCCATTATAAAGATAGTTAAAGAGATAATATTGTAGATTAAAGCTATTTTTATAGGTTTATTTTTACTATTTTTCATTTTATATTATTGTTTCAAATCTATTTTTAACGTTGTAGTGTTCCATTAACCATATTTGTACTTTTTGAACCATCTTATCCATAAGCTTACCTCCTATATAGTCTCATCTTAAAAATAAAATGTGTTTATTCTGTGTCTTATTATTTAAATTCTACTTAATCCTTTAATAAGTAATTTATATCAATCCGGCAGTCTTCTCCATATGTATCCCTGTTGTGATAAACTATAGTTGTAAGCTCAAAAGCAGTCGTAAAACAACAGGATTGAAGTAAAATATGTGAAAATAGATTCCAAATATAAAAAAGTGGGCTGAAAAATCAACCCACCCAAACACTTGATATAGCACCAAATTTTTAAAACAACACCTTAACCGAATTATTCTTTATCTGCCGGTGCTATCTCCATATTCTTCAAATTATTTACTATACCTGCATTAAGCGGCAGGCTCACTCCCATAGGGTTGATAAGGAATCCGTCACACTCAGGTGTAAGCGGGAAGTTGATAAGATTCTTTGCATCGATAATGGTCTTTTTGACAGTTTCGTCATTCGGCATCTTGTCAAACTCAATATTGTCTGTAAATACAGGTATCATACTGCCGCCGTCTTCACCAAGCTTTATCATAAGCATCTGCATCTGAGTCTTTCCGTCAACCTCAGTCTCTCTTACAGGAACCAAAAATCTTGCCTTAAGGATATTGACCATCATCTCCTCTTCCATATCATGTATAACCGGAGTATTCGGATTGTCAATATTTGCTCTGATTTCCTGAGCAAAATAAAGCATTGTAAGTTGCAATGTTCTGTTCTCTATAGGTCTTTTCTCAGGTGGAAGCTCACTGAAATCTGAAAGCTTTATAATCTCATCAAGCTGAATTATATAATCCTCACCTTGACAGTTGTACTTGATTGCATTCACTCCGGCTATAACAAGATGTGTGAACGCTCTGAGTATTCCCTCCTGAGTAAGCTCTACCACAACATTCTTTTGTTTTTTTTCAAGCAACTCCTGTGATTTCTTGTCCGCATTTTCTTTTATATCAAAAAAGAATGCTACATCATCAAAGGTCTTATCGTCACACTCAATATATGGCAATCTTGTAAACTCCGAATGAATCATATAAAGATTGACTGCCTTAGGTATACTTGAAAGTACTTCTCTTCTGTCCATTTTTATCTCCAAAAAAATATATTTCTTGACACTAATATATACTTTTTGCTTATCAAAGTCAATTTACAATATCTTTAAAATACCTACTCTGCAAGTTGTTCCTTTGCTCCGTCAGAATACACTATGCTGTAGTCCGACAAAATAAAGTATCCGTAGGTATCGGGTATTGAATTTAAAAGCTTAACCCCTTCATCAACTCCCAGTGAAAAACAGGTGGTTGAAAGTGCGTCGGCATCTGTAGACGACTTTGTAAGTATACTTACCTCTACAAGTCCGTTGTCATAAGGATATCCGGTCTTCGGATTTAAGATATGGTGATAATTTTTACCGTCTATCACAAAATGTCTCTCATACACTCCTGACGACACTACCGATTCATCATCCACTGTAAGCAGCGCCACAGTCTCATTCCTGTCGGCATAAGGCTTTTGAAGTCCTATAGTAAAGTTTTGACCGTCAGGTTTCTTACCCATACAAAGTACATTTCCGCCAAGATTTATTATAGCACTGTCCACACCCTTGCTCTTTAAAAACTCCTTGGTCTTGTCCGCAATATATCCCTTGGCAATAGCTCCAAGATCAATCTGTGTATCGTCAGAGGTAAAATTTATAGTATCTCCCTCCACACTTACTCTTGTATAGTCCACCTTAGGCAAAGCTTCTTTTATGCTATCATCGCTTGGAAGCTTCGGATCGTCAGTATTGAAATCCCAAAGTTCTTTAAGCGGCTGTGTAGTAATATCAAAAGCCCCGTTTGATACCTTACTATAATATAACGCCTTATCTATTAAATAGGCGAGGTCCTCGCTTGCTTTAACACTCATCACACCCTTACCCCTGTGATTGAGCTTATAAAGCTCCGCATCAGGATTGGTTGCTGAAAAAACCATCTCGTATTTTCTTATAAAATCCAGAGAATCCTTCAGTACATTTTCATCACCGCCATGATATATAGTCACCGTAATGAATGTGTCAAGTGCAAAAGTGGTATCTGTTAAAGGTTCATCACTTTTTTTATCAAGTGATAAGTCAAAGTTATTGGCAACAGATTTCATACTGCTGTTCTTACCAGCTATTGCTATAATTGCAAGTGTCACCACTATGGCAAGTACAGCTATAAGAGTCTTCTTATTAAAATTCTTCAAAATAATCTCCCGGCCTTTTCATATATTTTAGTTAGGTCAATATAACCGTCAACTTTTACATAATATTACAGAAAGTATATTTCGTCAACTATAGTCTCCACTCTGTTTTCATCACCTCAAGCAGACTCGGTTTTCTTTTTCTTCTGGTTATCTCAAAAAGACAAAGCTTCGTTATATCTATTGCCACGGTATTGAGCCTGTCCTCTTTTAAATAATCTTTCATAGTGTGGTACAAAAGGTCCACCTCAGACTTATCTGAAGTATTTATAAGGTCAATGACTATAATACCCGAAATATTCCTTAGTCGCATCTGCCTTGCGCTCTCTTTTATGGCCTCAAGATTTGTCTTTAACTTGACAGCCGCCGCATCCTTTTTTTGTACATTCTTTCCGGTGTTTACATCAATAACTGTCAGCGCCTCTGTGGGCTCTATAAAAAGATACCCACCGTCCTTTAACCAGACTCTTTTATCCAGTGTGCTCTCAAACAATGTATCTATAGAGTAGAGCTTATTCATTGAAATCATCGGATCTTCATAAAGTCTAACTCTGTCTGCAAGCTCGCTATGATTTTCTTTTAAAAAACTTAGTATTTTTTCATAAACTTCCTTAATATCGGTGACTATATCAAATGTAGTATATTTCAATCTGTCTTTTATTATCTCAATATAGTCACTTTCCCCTGCATAGAGCATACTCGGTGATTTGATATAATTTTTTCGCGCCTTTATATTATCAATCACTTCTGTACTTACACCTGAAATATTGGCTGTAGCACCTGCAAGCTTATTCTTTATAGGAAGCTTTGAAATCTTTATTACAATATCGTCGCCCTCATGTAATGCATTATGCTCTTTTTCATCGGCAAATATAATATATTTTACATCCGGCATATCAAAATACACTGTCTGACGCTCTTTATTGTATTCAATCTCCACAAATGCGGTATTTATATTCTTTGATATCTTCTTTACTCTTCCTATATGGATACTGCCAAGTAAATAATTATTTTCAATATATTCTATCTCATTGGCAACATTGACGTCATAGGATATGGCAAAAAGTTTATTCTTATATCTTGTGATAAGAAGCTTAGATAATTTCACAGCCGTACTCATCTAAGGCCTTCCCTTCATCTGTATACATATCAAGCCTGTACAGATAGTATTCATTTCTTTTTGCACATTCAAGACCTTCCTCCGCCAAAAAATCCATTACGAATGCAGGTTTTATATTGTTGGTACTTCCCTGAGATAAATGCATGAATACTCCGTTTTCTAAAGCTTCAAGCTTATATATATACGACTTGATATCCGTTACACTTGTAGTCTCAACCTCAACAAACTTACCGTACTCATTTTTCTTTTTCTTCTTTGAGATTTTTGTAAGTAAAATAGATTCTCTTGAAAGCAACTTATCTATGGCTTTCTTTATCTCATCCTGTGATACACTCTCTTTAAACTCCGCCTTAAAATCGGCAGTATCCATAAGTGCCATAGCAGGCTTTGAGTCATCAGGTATTTGTAGGAACTTTTTAACCTTCATACCTGTACACATCACGGCATTCAATCTTTCAAGCGCCTCTTTTGAAGAGATATGGCTTGCTTCTTTTAACTCAATATCCATATATTCACCAAGTCCCGACACTCCCATACTTAAAGGAGCACCGAAAGACATTATTTGATGCGGTGAAAAACCTTCACTGTACTTTATCGGAATATCCGCTCTTCTCATGGCCTTTTGAAAATATCTCATCAAATCCAGATGTCCTATAAAACGCATCTGATCCGTCTTTTCAAACTTAATTCGCACTTTCAAGACAAACACCTCCGTTATACTTTCTTGCACCGCATCCCAAACACTGCTGTCTGCAGTTCGGCGAAATCTTATCCTCATGCGCCGTCTTCCACTCTCTGATAAGGAAGTTCTTTGTAACTCCCGAGTCTATAAAATCCCAAGGGAATACCTCATCAGTACTTCTTTCTCTGAGTGTATAAAAATCAGGGTCAATTCCTGTTTCTTCATACGCCTTATCCCAATATTCCATACTGAACTGATCCGACCACGAGTCATACATTGCGCCGTTTTTATATGCACTTACTATAACATCGGCAATCTTTCTGTCACCTCTTGCCATAAGTCCCTCAAGCAATGTAACCTCCGCATCGTGGTACTGATATTTCATGCTTTTTTGATTGAGCTGTTCTCTCATTGTATCCTTGACCAAATGCGCTCTTCTTATGTATTCGTCTCTTGTCTCCATCTTTGCCCACTGGAAAGGTGTAAAAGGCTTAGGTACAAAAAATGACGAACTTGCAGTGATTGAAACCTTACCTATTCTTTGATCTTTCGGTATTGAATAGTAATTCTTTGCTATTTTCTCACAAAGTTCAGGTATTCCCTTTATGTCTTCATCCGTTTCTGTAGGAAGTCCAAGCATAAAATAAAGCTTTACCTTATTCCAACCGCCCTTGAATGCTTCCATAGACCCGTTTAATATATCTTCTTCTGTAATACCCTTATTTATAACATCTCGCAGCCTCTGTGTACCCGCTTCAGGTGCAAATGTAAGTGAACTCTTCTTTACATCCTGTACCTTACTCATCACATCAAGTGAAAATGCATCTATTCTAAGTGAAGGCAATGAGATATTGATACCTCTCTCCTTGGTATATTCAAGCAAAAAGTCTAAAAGTTTTCCAAGGTTGCTGTAATCACTTGAACTCAGTGAGCTGAGCGAGATTTCTTCCGCTCCCGTGATATCAAGCATTGTCTTTGCATAGTTTATAAGGTAGTCAAGTGAATGCTCTCTCTGAGGTCTGTATACATTTCCGGCCTGACAGAATCTGCAACCTCTGATACAGCCTCTCATTATCTCAAGCACCACTCTGTCCTGCGTAACCTTGATAAAAGGTACTACAGGTTTTGACAGATATGAAACGGTATCCATATTTTGTACAACAACTCTGTGCACAACACTTGGGACATTCTCATACTTCGGTGTGAATTTATCTATTGTGCCGTCAGGCTTATATGTCACATCATAAAACTCGGGGATATACATTCCTTCAATCTGTGCCGCCTTCAATAAAAACTCATGCTTTGACAGCTTATTTTTCTTACATTCCCTGTAAAGGTCAAGCAGCTTATCATATACCACTTCCCCCTCTCCTATATAGAATATATCGAAGAAAGGAGCCAAAGGCTCAGGATTATAGGCACATGGGCCTCCTCCTATAACTATCGGATACTCTTCACCTCGATCCTTTGCATACATCGGTATATGTGAGAGTTCAAGTACTTGCAATATATTGGTATAACACATCTCATACTGCAATGTGATTCCCAGAAAATCCGCATCCTTTACATTTTCCTGACTCTCAAGTGAAAAAAGCGGTATATTCTTCTCTTTGAGTATCTTATCAAGGTCCACCCAAGGTGAAAAAAGTCTCTCACAGAATGTATCTTCTCTCCTGTTTAACATATCGTATATAATCTGCATTCCGATATGGCTCATTCCGATCTCATATACATCTGGAAAGCACATCACAAACCTTATATCCACATCATCCAAATTTTTATCTCTTGAATTCAACTCGCCGCCTATATATCTGGCCGGCTTGTCAACGCTAAGCAGTATATCGTCGCTTAGTGCCAATTTTCTCATATATTCCTCTTTCTTTAAACCGCATTATTCAGTTCATAATAGAATCCCTTCATATCCATAAGTTCTTTATGGTTACCCTGTTCTATTATATGTCCGTCCTTAAGCACCAGTATCATATCCGCATTTCTTATTGTAGAAAGCCTGTGTGCCACTACAAAGCTTGTTCTTCCGACCATCATCTTATCAAATGCCTTACTTATTCTGGCTTCAGTCATAGTATCAATACTTGATGTGGCCTCATCAAGTATCAGCATCGGAGGTATTGCAAGCATTATTCTGGCAATACATAAAAGCTGTCTTTGGCCTGCCGACAGGTTTTCTCCGCCCTCACTGACTACAGTATCATAGCCGTCAGGCAATCTCTTTATAAAACTGTCCGCATACGCTTCCTTGGCGGCCTTTTCCACCTCTTCAAAGCTTGCATCAGGCTTTCCGAAAGCTATATTTTCCCTGATTGTGGCATTCTTTAACCATGTCTCCTGCAAAACCATACCGAAGTTCTCTCTGATGGATTTTCTTGTCACATCATATATATTCTTGCCCTCTATCTTTATACTGCCGCCATCCACATCATAAAAGCGCATCAAAAGATTTATAATAGTTGACTTTCCACTTCCGGTAGGTCCCACTATGGCAATTCTTTGTCCGGCCTTCACATCCAAGTTAAGATCCTCAATAAGTTTCTTTGACTTGTCATATGAGAAGTAAACATGTGAAATCTCCACATTGCCGTCCACATCCTTTAAAACATTATTGGAATCTTTGTCAGGCAATATCTCCTTTTCATCTATCAGCGCAAATACTCTTGCGGCACAGGCAAATGAATTTTGAAGTTCCGTTACCACACCTGATATCTCATTAAAAGGCTTTGTATACTGTGTAGCATAGCTGAGTACCGAAGCCAGCTGTCCTACACTCATCTTTCCCGTTATTGAAAGCAGCGCTCCTGCAATGGCCACGCCTGCATATACAAGCGCATTTACAAATCTGGTTGCAGGAAAAGCTATAGCGGAAATAAAAATGGCATTTTGACTTGCCACTCTAAGCGCCTCATCTGATTCTTTAAAATTATCTTCTACCCTACTCTCCATAGTGAAGTTTTTTACAGTACTTAATCCTGCAATCATTTCATCCACTATTCCGGTCATCCTCGCCCTTCTTTCAGACTGTGACTTGAAATGCTTATAAGTATTCTTTGCAATAAAACCTGCTACAAGTACTGCAAGCGGTGTGACAAGAAGTACAACCAAAGTTACATACACATTTATTGTAAACAGTATTATTATAGTAAGTACTATAGTCAACGCACCCGTAAAAAACTGTGCAAATCCCATCAGGAGGCCTTCCGAAAACTGATCCACATCATTGATTACCTTATTTATAATCTCTCCATGGCTGTTGGAATCAACATATGATATAGGCAGCTTCATAAGTTTTTTAAAAGCCTGATTTCTTATATCTCTGACCATATGATAGGCAACACCGTTGTTTATAGCGGTCATACACCACTGTGAAGCTACCGTAACAGCCATCATTATAACCATCAATATCACAATTTTTGAAAGCTTTATAAAATCCACATTTCCCTTTGAAATTATGGTATCCACAGCTCTACCTGTAAGTATCGGCAAATACAGTGTAGTAAGTACAATAACCACAGCCAATAAAAGACTGACAACCATTCTTAGCTTGTACGGGCTTAAAAGATCCAAAATTCTCTTTAATGTATTTTTATTTTTTTTCATTTGAATCCTCCTTAAGACATAACCTGTGAATTATATATTTCTTTATATATAGGACTGTTCTCCAAAAGCTCATCATGAGTTCCGATTCCTACTATTTTACCGTCGTCAAGTACCACTATTCTGTCCGCATTCTTTATGGAAACTATTCTCTGACTTACAATAATCGTAGTAATATCTTTTATCTGTCTTATCGCTTTTCTAAGTCTTGAGTCTGTAGCGTAATCAAGTGCCGATGACGAGTCGTCAAGTATCAATATACCTGCCTTTTTAACCAAGCTTCTTGCAATAGAAAGTCTCTGCTTTTGACCTCCCGAGAAATTATTGCCGTACATTGCAACTTCGGAATCAAGTCTTTTTTCTTTTGAATTTATAACATCGGTTGCCTGAGCGATATCTGCAGCTTCAAAAAGTTCACTATCACTTGCATTTTCATCTCCCCAAAGCAGGTTATCTCTGATATCTCCTCTAAAGAGCCTTGATTTTTGTTCCACCAATGCCACATTTTTTCTTATAGAGTCCAAGCTGCACTCTTTTATGTCTTTACCTGCAAGTTTTATACTGCCTCTGCTTATATCATAAAATCTCGGTATCAGATTTATAAGTGAACTCTTACCTGAACCTGTACCTCCTATAATTCCTACAGTCTCACCTTTTTTTATAGAAAGTGAAATATCTGAAATTGCTTCTTCCTTGGCCTTAGGATATGCAAATCCTACATTTTCAAATGTAATTATGTCTCCGTTATATCCTGCCAAATCCAGTTCACAGCTTCCACCTGTTATAGAAGACTTAATATCAAAAATCTCGTTTATTCTCTTTGCACAGGCACTTGCTTTTGACAAAAGAATAATAAGATTTGCAAACTTTACAAGTTCAACCAAGATTTGTGACATATAGTTGATCAATGCCACTACCTGACCTGTAGTAAGATTTCCTATATTTACCTGCACCGCACCTGCCTTAAGTATTGCCACAATACCTAAGTTTACAACCACATATGTGAGCGGATTTAAAAGAGCAGATATATTACCTACCAAAGCCTGATCGTTATACAGATCCTTTGTTGCCTTATCGTACTCGTCTACCTCACTGTTTTCCTTTGAAAAAGCACGGATAACTCTGATACCTGTAAGGTTCTCTCCTGTTTTTCCAAGTACTCTGTCAAGCTTTCTTTGCACATTTCTGTAAAGTCCGATGCTTTTTGACATTATAAGCGCAACTATTATTGCAAGTATTATTATTACGGTAAGCGCAATCATCGACATCTTCGGGTCTATATGAAAAGACATTATAAATGCGCCTGCCACTATAAAAGGCGACCTGAGCACAAGTCTGAAAAATCTGTTCACACCGTTTTGTACCTGATCACTATCATTTGTAACTCTGGTTACCAATGTATCTCTTCCAAGCACATCTATCTCTGCATGTGAAAACCCTAAAATATGGGCAAACAAATCATCTCTCAGCTTGGTTCCGAAACCTGTAGCGGCCTTTGCGCTGAAATACTGCGCTACAATCGCAGAGGTAAGCCCTATTACCGCCAAGGTTACAAGCAATATACCCATCTTTATGATGTAGTTTGAATCCTTATTTGCAATACCTACATCAATTATCCTTGCTATAACTATCGGAACCAAAAGCTCAAATGCCGCCTCCAAAAGCTTAAACAAAGGCGCAAGAGCCGACTCCAATTTATATTCCTTCAAATAACGAGCTAATCTAAGCATATTCTAAGCATACTCCTCCTATCCAATCGCATACAATTTCTTTATGATAATGCTTTTTTGCATTATTGTAAAGAAAAAAGGCATATATTTACATTGAAAAAACTTCATATATAAATATATGCCCTTAATCATTTCATCAAAGAAGATACAAAATACCACACAAGCACTATAAGCCCGAGTACTATTCTGTAGTATCCGAAGAACTTGAAATCGTTTTTCTTTATCCAATTTAGCAAGAAACTTATGGAGAAAATAGATACAAGGAACGCGACCATCATTCCTAAAAGCAGATAGACAATCTCAGCCATACTGTAGTGGAACCCGAACTTTACAAGCTTTAAAAGACTTGCACCGAACATTATCGGAATACTCAAAAAGAATGAAAACTCAGCCGCTACAGACCTTGACGCACCTAAAATCATACCGCCTATAATAGTCGCTCCTGACCTTGAAGTTCCCGGTATAAGTGCAAGAACCTGAAACGCTCCGATAAAAAGTGCCGTCTGATAGTCTATAGAATATACCTTTGTAATACTGTCCACCCTCTTTTTATTTGAGTTCTCTATAAGAATGAACAACACGCCGTATACAATAAGTGCCATCGCCACTATAAATCCGTTGTAAAGATGTGCGTCCAACCAGTCGTCTATCAGTACGCCGAGCATTGCGGCAGGTAAACAGGCAACTATTATCTTCTTCCAAAGTTCAATGGTAAGATACCTCATCTTTAGACTCTTACCCCTGCCGAAAGGATTCAACTTTCTAAAATACAGTACTACCACCGCCAAAATGGCACCCAGCTGTATAACAACCATAAACATTGATTTGAACTCTTCACTTGCATTAAGCTTTATCAGCTCGTCCACCAAAATCATATGTCCTGTGGAGCTTATAGGCAGCCACTCCGTAATACCCTCTACAATACCAATAATTATAACTTTCAGTATCTCCAGTATATTCATACTATCCCTTTCTACGATTATATATTCTCTATCTGCCAGTCAATCGGCGAGATATTATTATCCGTCAAAAATTTATTTGCCTTTGAAAAATGCTTACATCCGAAAAATCCTCTGTATGCCGAGAGCGGACTCGGATGTACTGTAGTCAAAATCAAGTGCTTCGGATTATTAAGCATCTTTTTCTTTGCTATTGCGGCACTGCCCCACAGCATGAAGACTATCGGCCTGTCGGTGTCATTTATTGTCTTTATTATAGCATCTGTAAACTGTTCCCATCCCTTGCCCTGATGTGAAAACGCGGCATGAGCTCTGACTGTAAGTATCGTATTCAGCATAAGAACACCTTGCTTTGCCCATTTTACAAGGTTTCCGTTGTTGGGTATATATGTACCCACATCATCATGAAGTTCTTTATATATATTCACAAGTGAAGGCGGAATCCTTCTTTGTGATGTTGGAACGGAAAATGACAGACCATGAGCCTGATTTTCATTATGGTAAGGGTCCTGTCCCAAAATAACCACCTTGATTTCTGAAAGAGGTGTAAGATGCAGAGCCTCAAACAGCTTATCTGAAGGCGGATATATAATATGCGTAGCATACTCCTGTTTTACAAAATTGTATAAATCTCTATAGTAGGGCTTTTTAAACTCAGGCTCAAGCACAGCCTTCCACTCTCCACTCAACTCACTCATATGAATCCTCAATTCATGTAAAATCATCTAAAATATGTGTACTGTCACATAAAAAACAGACCACATACTAAAGTACATGGTCTATTTTAGCATAGCCGATACAGGTATACAAGGTAGTAAAAACGAATATAAAAATATTACAAGACTTTCAAAGGGCATTTCCTATATATTTAATTCATTTACAAAACAATATGTTTAACCTATAATATTATCAAATTTTATATAAATATACGTTATACGGAAGTTTATATTTGAAAGGGGATTTATGAAGGATATACAAAGAATACTTGAGCTGAATCTGGCTCTTTATAAGAAATATGATATACCTGTCGCAAAGCTTGACGAATTTGTTTTCGGATTTAAGTGGGCAATGGCTGTTGACAGCAACAAAAAGATAAGTTTTGCCCTCAGAATCGGTAAAGAAAAGCCTGTCAGCGAGTATGAGCCGATAATAAGAAGTCTTATAGGAAAACCGCTTGATGAGTGTATCACGGATCTTATGTTAAAGGATGATGTAACTCTTAGGACACTGCTTGTCGTACTCAGCAATTTAATGAGCAAACCGTTCAACAGTGTTGAACGGTTGGAAAAACGAGGTATCAAGCGTACCGCAGGTCTCAACTTTGACTATGATGTAAGCAATATGAAAGTCGGACTTATAGGCTATGGTGTATATTTAAGATTTCTGCTGAATAAATGTAAGGAATTCCATGCATTTGACCTCACACCTGAAAAAAGAATCTTAAGTTACAGGATTTCAAAAGACAGTACAGAAGTTTACCCGAAGAACATATTCTTCCATCTGGGTGATGACGCTCTGAACCATAGAGATGTGCTTGAAAGTCTTGATGCGGTCATCATGTCCGGCTCCACTTTAGTCAATGAATCCTACCTTGACATATTAAAGGCTTGCAGCAATGCAAAACTTAAGGGAATTTACGGTCCGAGTAATGAGCTTTCTCCAGACTATCTGTTTGAATGCGGTTACAACTATATTTTCAGCATGGACGCAAAAGAAAGTGACAGATACCTTGAATGTTCATTTGCACCGATGCCTGACTTTTCCACATTTGAACTTATGAATCTTTATGAACTGAAGAAAATAAACTGATACAAATACCCCTCGGATTATCAACACTCCAAGGGGTACTTAATCTAAAACTTTTTACCCTCACTGCCGTTTTCAAGATTTCTTAAAACCTCTTTTTTATACTTCAAAAAGCTTTCACTGAGTTTGAAATCATTATTTCTGTTATTTACCTCTATTTTAAGTTCAGCTTTTATAGTTGACGGTGTATTCCCCAATATATAAATCCTGTCCGATAAAAGTATCGCCTCATCCACATCATGAGTTATAAATATGGTGGAAGTATTATATCTTCTCCTCATATTCATATACCACTCATGCATCTCATCCTTTGTAATGGCGTCAAGTGCTGAAAAAGGCTCGTCAAGTAAGGACACATCTTTTGAAAAAAGATAAGTTCTAAGCAGTGCGATTCTCTGTCTCATACCTCCTGAGAGTTCCCTCGGATACTTATTTGCATATGCATCAAGCTTAAACTCTTTTAACATTTCTTTTGCTTTTTCTATTGCTGTACTCTTTTTTTCTCTTTTTATCAGAAGAGGTAATGCCACATTCTCCTCGATTTTTAGATACGGAAGCAAAAGATCTTTTTGAAATGAGTAACTTATAATACCCGATTTTCCGGTTATATCCTCTCCTTCATATACTATTTTCCCCGTATCGGGTTTTAAAAGACCTGCAATTATATTAAAAAGAGTACTCTTACCGCTTCCGCTTACTCCAAGCAATGATACAAGCTCATTTTTATACAATTTCAAATTTACACCTGTAATTATCTCTCTTTTGTCATATGCAAAGCCTATATCCTTAGCCTCTAAAAGAGGCTCGCTATTTTGTGATAAATTCATTATCAAGTCCTGCTCCCTCATCTATCTGACTTTCCAACAGATTATTATCGTTCAGCCATCTATAGAAGTTTTTCCATCTCTCACTGTCGATATATCCCCAAGGAACATCCTTATCAATATAGCAAGCGGATAAGTACTCCTGTGACGCGCTTGCAAGCTTTGTGTCAATCTCAGGGGCATACTTAAGTAAGATTTCCGCCGCATCCTTAGGATTGCCTGCCGCAAACTCATATCCCTTTTTAGTAGCATCCAAAAACTTCTTGACGGTATCTTTGTCATTTTTTATCATATTGTCATTTGTAATGATTACCGGAGTGTAATAGTCAAATGTCGGATTGATATCTTTAAATGCAAAATAGTCAAATTCAAAATTCTTTACATTGGCTGCAATACCTGCCCAACCGTAGTATACCCACACAGCATCTATCTGCTTTGTGCTAAGTGCCGATACCTCATCAGTGACTGTAGAAGGCACAAGCTCAACCTTTGAAAAGTCGCCTCCGTCTTTTTCCACCACATTTTTTATAATTGCTTTTTCTATCGGAAGATCCCATGTAGCATACTTTTTACCCTCAAGTCCTTTAGGAGTTGTGATGCCGTCTCCCTTTCTTGACATTATTCCCGAGGTGTTATGCTGTGTTATTGCTGCAACAGCCTTTATAGGAAGCGGATCGGCCTTTGACAGTGCACCTGCCAAAGTGTCCTGAAAAGATATACCGAAATCGGCTTTACCGCTTGCAACCAAAACCTCCGCACCGTCTTCAGGCGGCTGTACTATCTCAAGCTCAATGCCTGCATCCTTATAATACCCCTTCTCCATTGCCACATACAGGCCTGTATGATTGGTATTGGGTGTCCAGTCAAGCACCAGCTTTAGTTTTTTCTCTCCCGAATCCGACTGCTTTTGAGCACCGCAAGCCATACTTGCCACGGCTATAGCAAACAAACTTAAACCTACACATAAATTCTTAACTGTCTTTCTCATTTTTCCTCCCACGGCATGGATAATTTTTGTAACAAATCCACCGCCTTTAATAATAATAAACTGAGTATTGAAATAATAATAATAACTGCAAACATCTTGTCAAAGGCATATGCCTTTCTGACTCTGGTCATATACACTCCGAGTCCTCTAAACCCGCCAAGCCACTCGGATATCACTCCTCCTACCACAGAGTATGAAGCTGAAATCTTAAGTGCAGCAAAAAACTTCCCCATAGAAGACGGCAGCTTGATAAACTTATATATATCAAACTCACTTGCACCCATCGACTTAAGCAGGTTTATCTCATCCTTATCTGCACTCTTAAAGCTTTCCAAAAGCCCTATCGTTATAGGAAAGAATGTAACAAGTATTATAAGTATAACCTTCGGCAACAAATCGTATCCGAACCAAAGTACCAAAAGCGGCGCTATGGCTATTGTCGGTATGGTCTGAGAAATGATAACAAAAGGATAAAAGGTCTTATATACCTTTATAAATCTGTCCATCAAAAGTGCAAATATAAGTCCAAGTAATACGCCCAGTAAAAGTCCGATCAGGCTTTCCGCCAATGTAACGGCCAGATGGTACATCAGCAGAGGAAAATCTTCTACCAATGCCTTTACTATCTGAATGGGTGACGGCATCAAAAACTCCGGTATCACCTTCGATGTACAAAGTATCTGCCAAACCGCCAAAAATACAATGCCGAAAGCAATCGGATATATACTGTCTTTTTTATTTTTCATCTAAATGGTGTTTTGTTACCTTTCTGTCTATTGTAAGTAAATCTCCGTCCGGTTTGAAGCTTACCTTGATATATGCCATTACCGCAGGTGCCCCTGCCCTTATCGCTATATGCTGACATTCTTTTACTATGTCCATAAGCTCGTCATAATCACCCTCAATAGTCGTCTCAAACGGACCTACATAATACTTATATCCTGTACTCTTTATATAAGCTATTACCTCGTCCACTATCCTGACTGTCTCATCATTGTCATAAACCTCCGGTAATGTCTGTATCGCTACGCTTGCATTCATATGTCTCCCTCCAAAAAAACAGACTGCCATACGGCAGTCTGTTTTCTTTCCTACGCCGGCATTACCCGGATCAGGTTATGGGTTAAGGTAAAACCTCTCTCAGCCGTATAAGCACCCCTTTGATATATTACTTAGATTATAATACTAATATAAATTTTTTCAACAAAAACTTTTTTTAAAAAATAAAAATAATTGTTGACATATTAAAGTTTTACTGATATAGTATCAAAGTACCTTGCAGAGGGGAATAGTTCAATGGTAGAGCAACGGTCTCCAAAACCGTAAATGGGGGTTCGAGCCCCTCTTCCCCTGCTTGATTTTCTCGAGGTGTGGCTCAGTTTGGTGGAGTGCAGCGTTCGGGACGCTGAGGTCGCAAGTTCGAATCTTGTCACCTCGATTTTTTCGGCCAATTGGTCAAGCGGCTAAGACGGCGCCCTCTCACGGCGCAAACCCGGGTTCGATTCCCGGATTGGTCATCTAAAAGTTAATATCCCGATTTTTCGGCCAATTGGTCAAGCGGCTAAGACGACGCCCTCTCACGGCGTAAACCCGGGTTCGATTCCCGGATTGGTCATCTAAGGAAGAGATAAGCTCTTCCTTTGTTTGTATATATGCTTGTGTAGCACAGTTGGTAGTGCAACTCATTCGTAATGAGTAGGTCGTCGGTTCGAGTCCGATCGCGAGCTTAAAAAAGCTGTCACAATGAAGTGGCAGCTTTCTTTTATGTCTATATCTCTACTTCCGTTCCGTCTCTCCAGATTCTGTCAAGATCATAGAATGCTCTGTCCTCTCTAAGGAAAATGTGCACCACTATATCTCTGTAGTCAAGCAACACCCATGTAGCATTCTTATTTCCTTCAACAGCCTTCGGAAGTATTCCCTCTTTTCCCAAAACAAAATCTATTTCATCTGAAATAGCCTGTACCTGATTTATATTGTTGGCACTTGCTATTATAAAATAATCTGCAATTGAGCTTACTTTACTGATATCGATGACCTTAATATCATCGCCTTTTTTATCCTCAATAATATTATAAATCTTTTTTACAATCTCTTTTAATTCCATCTACACCTCATCACTTAGTTCATATGTGAATTTATCAATATACATCCCCTGGCTACCTAAATATTCAATAGTCGACTTCGCTATCACCTTCACCGCCTCAGATATATCATGAAAAGAAAGAGTCCTTATCCTGTCAAGGTCAGGTAATTTCTTTCTGTTCGGCTCAATATAATCCGCAACAAAGACAATTTTTTCCAGCATGGTCATATCTTTTTTACCGGTGGTATGCCATCTTATTGCCGAAAGAATATCCTTATCTTCTATTCTATAGTCTTTTTTTGCCAAATGCGGTGCATATACGGCATGAAGAATCTGCGGTGCCTTATCAGCTACTAAAGCCACATAATCTACGTCTGTATAAGGATCGATATATCCTTTCATATCATCCTTAAGCTCCGAAGATTTTTTAGCCTTGGCAACATCATGTAAAATTCCTGCAAGTTCCGCCTTCAATATATCCTCACCGTAGCACATGGCAAGTGCCGCCGCCGTATACGCTACCCCGAGGGTATGTTCATATCTTTTTTTAGGTAACTTCTCTTTTAAATCCGCCTTTATAAGGTCAATATTTTCACGACTGAAATCAAACATATATTTTATTCTCTATTATATACCTGCACACACTTTCCGGAACATATTTTTCTATATCTTCTCCCGCTTTTGACATCTCTCTGATCATAGTTGAAGATATATCCACATCCATAGTATCAAGAAAACTGATTCCTTTTATCTCATATTTGCTTTTCAAATACTCAAAGTGGCTTTTTAGGGTCAAACTCTCATTTGAATAATCCCTTGATGCCACTATAAGATTTGCAATCTTTAATATAATTTCAGGATTTTTCCAAGTCTCTATCTCATAAAAGGAATCGGCTCCCATAATAAAGTAAAAATCATCACCTGCAAATCTTCCTTCAAGCTTTTCAAGTGTATTAAAGGTATATGAATTTCCTTCCAATGTGTTCTCAAAATCCGAACAATAAAAACCTTTATAGTCTTTTATTGCAAGTTCAATCATATCCTTTCGCACGGAAAAATCACTCACAACTTTATTAAGTTTATGTGGAGGAGTCTTTGCAGGCATAAACCATATCTCATCAAGCTTACATTTTTCTTTAGCTTCTTTAGCCAGTATCAAATGCCCTAAATGTATAGGATCAAATGTACCGCCAAGAATACCTACTCTTTTCATACTACTTCGGAAGAATTATTTTTCTGTTCTTCGGTTCATCGGCCTGCTTATATAAAACTATCTTCTTACCGATAACCTGAACAACTTCACTTCTTGTAAGAGATGCAATCTCATTTGCAATAATTTTAGGATCGTCGGCACAATTTTTTAATACCGATATCTTTATCAATTCTTTAGGCTCCATAGCCTCTGCAACAGCCGCTACATTTTCATCTGTCAAAGATGCCTTGCCGATTTGCATTATCGGATCAAGCGTCATAGCCAGCCCCTTTAAATATGCTCTTTGTCTACTGTTCATTTCTCTCCTAATTATTTATAATAATCAAATTCATGGCCGTACATACGAACGGTATTTCCGTCTTCTATTCCGGCTTCTTCAAGCTTTTCAAGCACTCCTGATGTCTTAAGGAACTTTTGGAAGAAATCAAATCCCTTCTCGGAATCAAGATTTGTATATCCAAGCATCTTCTCGATTCTAGGTCCTTCTACCACAAATACTCCGTCCTCATCTATCTCCACTGTAAACGGAAGATTCTTGTCACTTGAATAATCTATTTCAAATTCTTTTTCAAAGACTGTAGGAGTCCTGTCGATAGTTGAAAGGATATTTACAAGCTCATATAAAAGCTCAGGTATACCCTTTCCGCTGACGCCTGATATAGGGAATACCTTAATATCGGGAAAAGCCTCTCTTATTCTCTTTATATTATCGTTTTCTTCGTCATAGATTGCATCTATCTTGTTTGCAGCTATCACCTGCGGCCTGTCAAGCAAACTCTCGTCATAACCCTTAAGCTCGTTCATGATGGTCTTTATATCCTCTACAGGATCTCTTCCCTCGGTAGATGCGGCATCCACCACATGCACAAGCACCTTGGTTCTCTCAATATGCCTAAGGAAATCATGTCCGAGACCGACTCCCTCGCTTGCACCTTCTATAAGTCCCGGAATATCCGCCATTACAAAGCCGCCTGCACCTTTTACATCCACTACTCCAAGATGCGGATCAAGCGTGGTGAAATGATAATTTGCAATCTTAGGTTTTGCATTGCTTACTCTGGATAAAAGCGTGGACTTTCCGACATTAGGAAATCCTACAAGACCGACATCCGCAATCACCTTAAGCTCCAAAAGGACAAACATCTCCTTTCCGGGCTGACCCGGCTTAGCAAACTTCGGTACCTGCATGGTGGCTGTAGCAAAGTTCATATTTCCGAAACCGCCTTTGCCGCCTCTAAGTATTACCTCTCTCCTGTTTTCTCCGGACATATCCGCTATAACCTTGCCGGATTCAAAGTCTTTTATTACAGTACCCTCAGGTACCTTTATAATCAGGTTCTTGGCATCTGCACCGTGACATCTTCTCTTACCTCCCGGCTCACCGTCGCCTGCTACATACTTTCTCTTCATTCTGAAATCGGTTAGGGTATTAAGGCCTTCATCCACTTCAAAGATTATATCTCCGCCTTTTCCTCCGTCACCGCCGTCAGGACCGCCGGCCGCCACAAAGAGCTCTCTTCTAAAGCTCACATGTCCGTCTCCGCCTTTGCCCGACTTTATAAAAATTTTTGCACTGTCAGCAAACATAAATACCTCATTTTAATAAAACAGGATGCACCTGCTTATACAAATTCTTACCGTCCCTACAATAGTAAATAAGGCCTCATACATCCGTATGAAGCCTCATGACTCTTATTCAGCAATAGCTCTTGGATAAACAGAAACCTGCTTTTTGTCTCTGCC
>CAUQKD010000007.1:0-21300 GCA_963518365.1 uncultured Lachnoanaerobaculum sp.
CGAATACCATCATAATGATTGCAAGTATACTTGCTTCACCTGTATACTTACTGTTCAAAGAAATGTATTTTGTTGACAATGTAGTCAGTCCAAGATAATGTGGAACCGGGTATGATCCCATTGCAGACCCGAATACAAGCAAAATTGTATTAAGTATTGCAGGTGTTATCATAGGCAATGTAATCATTGTCATAATCTTCCACTTAGGTGTATCAAGTATTGTAGCCGCCTCTTCAAGATTGGCATCCATATTTTTGAATATACCGCCAATCATAATGTATGCAAACGGAGCATAGTGGAGTCCGAGTACTACAGCACTTGGGAACAGTCCCTGACACCACCATTTCGGAAAAGTCACCCCTGTGAGTGAAGCTATAAGCCCGTCGGAAGTTCCGAGTACTGCATTTGAGTTGAACATATTTTGCCATACAACCGCCAAAGTCCACTGTGGCATGATATATGGAAAAATAAATATTGAACTCAAATATTTTTTGAATTTCATATTTGTTCTTGTAACCAAGAACGCAAAAAAACCGCCATATAAAATGGATATAAGGCAAGTGAATATTGCTAAAAACAATGTATTTATAAGCGGCTTCCACAGATTTGACATCGCAAGTTTACTTGTAAATAAATCTATATAGTTTACAATGCTGTATCCGGAAGCTTTTCCTGTCAAATGCTGATCAATAGTACCCGGATGTATCTGTAATGTATCCTTTACTATTGCCACAACAGGAGCAACAGTAGAAAATGTCAACATTATTCCGAAAATAAGCAAAATAATATTCTGTGGCTTGCCAAAAAATGTTCTGATTCTATTTTTCAGTATTCCCATAATATTCTCCTTAAAAGGGTGCTGCATTATGCAGCACCCGGTCAATTAATTCTTATCAGAAGCTTTGCTAAGCATTTCAATCCAGTTACCTACAGTAAATGAAACATCTGCACAATACTGAGGATCCTCAAGTACAAGCTCACCGTCCTTTGTCCACCAGTCATATCCTCTGTCATCTTTAGCAGGGAACTGATCCTCACCTGCTTCATTGTATCCGCCCTTTTGATGCTGATACTTTGCCTCTGTGGCTTCCATTACTTTAGGATTTGAAGAATATCCTCCCATATCCTTTCCCCAAGCACTGAATCCGTCTTCTGTACAAGTTATATATGCTATAAATGCACATGCTGTCCATGGAAGCGGACTGTTCTTTGTAAGGAATAAATAGTGGTTGTATCCGTATCCGCCGATTCCTGTATAATCGTCCTGATATGCAGCAACTGTTATATTATTTACCGAAACATTGGCAGACTCCTCTATGGAACGAAGCTTTGAATATACAAGAAGTCCCGACTGATCTTTTGCGGATGTATCTACAAGAGTATTACAGATAGGGCCGTCATCTGTCTCCTCCGTGTAATTCTCAACCCACAGCTTAATCCATGCTAAAGCGTATTTTCCGTTCTCAGAAAGTCCGAGATCCTTTGCATCCGACTCCTCACCCGCAATAACAGGATCAAAATAAGCTTTCTTTGTCGCATCCAACTTATCATATGCTTCTTTTAACTTATCGGCATACTCCTCTTTTGTCAGCATATATAAGAAATTCTTTCCTACAAGCTCTGAATCAATATCCATAAACAGCGGATGTGAACCCTCATATACGAAATCCCAACAGTTGGTATATTTTGCATCGCCTGTGTTGTTGAACATGAAAACTTTATTCAAAGTCTGAAGCGGCAAAAATCCCTTGTAACTGTCTGCACTTACTCCGTTAGCCTCCGCCCAATCCTTCGGTATAAAAGTCTTCAGTATATTCGTATCCACCATCTTAGTCTGAATTTGGTTACCGTCCTGAATAAGAGTCATTGCAAATGTACCGCTTGGCTTAAGTGAATCGGCACTCAGTTGCTCAAATATCTTATTGTTCTTAGGTTGCTGCCACTCAAACTCCATATTGTAGTTAGGATCAATAGTCTTCAAATATGAAATAAACAACGGCAGTGCAGTCTTTCCTCTACTTGAGTTTCCGACTCCGTAAAAAGTTTTACCGTTTGACTCCTCTATCGCCTTTTTTGCAAGCTCCTCAAGGCTCATACCTTGAGCTTGTGCGATAATATTATCCACCTCGCTCTTTTCAGTATTTGCCGCCTGCTTGGAACCCGAATCCTGTGACTGAGCAGCCGCACTGTCACCTGTAGTCTTTGTGGTACCTGAACCACATGCTCCCAATGTTGCAACCAACATAGCTGATACAACAGCTAATGCCAAACCTCTTTTTTTCATTTTACCCTCCTATGTTTCCGTCATTATTCAGTGCGTAATAAAATGTCATATATAGTAATAGCAAAGATTTATAAACTTCCACCTCCAAACAATCTCTTTATTTAATTGTATACACAATTAAAACAACTTTAACCATTAAAACATTTTCATAGATCACGTTCACTGAAACTTATGTTCAATTATAGTTTCTTTATATGTTTTTGTCAACAAAATATATTTTATATAAGATTACTTGCTAATTTTCTAACAAAATATATATTTATTTCAATTTTATTTTTTAAACAAAAAAGGCATAATCCTTGAAATCTAAAGATTATGCCGAATCACCTACCTATATTTTATTTCCCCTCATACTTTATAAGGCTGTCTATATTGTACTTTGAAAGCTTTTCTCTTCCTTTAAGTCCCTCAAGCTCCATTACAAATACAATCTTTACTATCTCACCGCCAAGACTCTCCACAAGCTTTGCAATCGCCTCAGTTGTACCGCCTGTAGCTATCAAATCGTCGACTATTACCACCTTGTCGCCGGGCTTTATGGCGTCCTTGTGGATTTCAATGGTTGCCTTGCCGTACTCAAGTACGTAATCGATACTTACGGTCTCACACGGAAGCTTTCCCTTTTTTCTTACAGGGATAAACGCCTTATGCTCGGCATAGGCTACCGGCACGCCGAAGATAAAGCCTCTTGACTCCGGACCCACTATCATATTGTAGTCAAGTCCCTGCAACTTTCCTCTAAGTTCATCAATACTTAGGCAAAGTCCGTCAGGGTCCTGCAGTATGGTGGTCACATCTCTGAATATAATTCCCGGCTCAGGAAAGTCAGGTATACTTCTTACATATTCTTTCAATTCCTTCATTTTCACACACCGAAGCAGCCCAAAAAACCTTGGGCCGCCCTTTCTAAAATATAAATTTGCAGACTGCTGCAAATAATTATTACTTATAAATATAAATAGGATACTTGTCCATAAGCTTTGTAACTTCGGCTCTTATCTCATCAGCCTTTGTATCAAAGTCATATGCGGCCATTTTGATAAGTCTTGCTACAGTCTTCATATCCTCTTCCACAAGTCCTCGACTTGTAACTGCAGGAGTACCTATTCTTACACCGCTTGTAGTGAACGGACTCTGCGGATCGTTCGGTACGGTATTCTTGTTCAAAGTAATATATACTTCATCACATTTATTTTGAAGTTCTTTTCCTGTGATGCCTGTTCCTCTGAGGTCAAGCAGCATAAGGTGATTGTCCGTGCCTCCTGTAAGGATATTAAAGCCCTCGGCTATAAGCGCGTCAGCCAAAGCCTTGGCATTCTTTACCACCTGCTCCTGATACTTTTTAAACTCAGGCTTTAGAGCCTCACCGAAGCAATCCGCCTTTGATGCTATTACATGTTCAAGCGGTCCGCCCTGTATTCCCGGAAAAACTGCCTTGTTGAAGTTAAACTTCTCAGCTGCTTCTTTATTTGCAAGGATAAGTCCGCCTCTGGGACCTCTAAGTGTCTTATGTGTTGTAGTGGTTACAACATCTGCTATTCCTATAGGTGATGGATGAAGTCCTGTTGCAACAAGTCCTGCAATATGAGCCATATCCACCATAAGGTATGCGCCAACCTTATCTGCAACTTCTCTGAATCTCTTAAAGTCGATTACTCTGGCATATGCACTTGCACCTGCGATAATCATCTTCGGCTTATGCTCAATTGCCAATCTTTCAAGCTCATCGTAGTCTATAAATCCCTCATCATTTACACCGTAAGGCAAGATATTGAAGTACTTTCCTGAAAAGTTTACAGCTGAACCGTGTGTCAAATGTCCGCCGTGATTAAGATTCATTCCAAGTATTGTGTCTCCGGCCTCAAGCATTGCCAAGAATACAGCCATATTTGCCTGTGCTCCCGAATGCGGCTGAACATTGGCATAGTCACAGTTAAAGAGTTTCTTTGCTCTTTCGATAGCAATGCTCTCAACTATATCCACATCCTCACAGCCTCCGTAATATCTCTTTCCCGGATATCCTTCAGCATATTTATTTGTAAGCACTGTTCCCATTGCCATCATCACAGCTTCCGATACAATATTTTCGGATGCAATAAGTTCAAGATTTCTTCTCTGCCTGTTTGCTTCCTTTTCTACCGCTGCACCGACCTCAGGGTCAAGTTCTTTTAAAAAGTTCATCACTTCGTTAACCATATCTAACTCTCCTACATAACTGTTTTGTTGCTTCTGAAAGTAAAGTATACAATAAATAAACTCTCATTGCTATATATTTTTTATCTTATAACCGGTTATAATCACTTGCAGACTCTCTCTGCCGCCATACTCATTTATATCCGGATAATATATAATATCTATCTCATTATTACCTTTAAGCTCTTCAAAGAAAGCTTCTCCGTCACAAAAATATATTCCGTCAAGTCTTGTGCCGTCATCATCTTCAAGCACCATCTTTACCACATTTTTATTTTTACCAAGTATATTCTTTGATAATATCTTTATGCCCTTCCTTGCAAACTTGGGCTTCTCATTCTTATTTCCGTAAGGCTCCAGCTTTTCAAGTTCTCTTACAAAGTCATGACTGATATATGAAAAAGGCAGCGGCACATCAATCCATATCTTTTGTATAAAATCTTCTTTTGTAAGCTTTGAGTTTTCATTCAATCTTTTTCTAAATTCATCAAGTCTGTCCTTTTTTAAGCTCATACCTGCCGCCATATGATGTCCGCCGAACTTTTCAAATATATCTTTGACTTCATATAGCGCTTCAAACATGTTGTAGCTTTCTATCGACCTTCCCGACCCCTTTATCATGCCGTCTTCACCGAAGGCATCCGTAAGTATAATTGTAGGCTTTCCAAGTGCTTCTCTCACCCTGCCTGCTATAATTCCGGCAATGGACTCATGACAATTTTCAAGATATATCACCAATATATCATCATCTGCATATTCTCTTTCCGCCAGTTCTACAGCCACTTTTACATTCATGGCTGTGAGATCCTTTCTCTCATCGTTTAGCTCCTTCAGATGCATGGCGTACTCATTTGCCTCATCACTGTTCTTTGACATAAACATATTTAAGGCAACAAGCGCATTTTCAAGTCTGCCTCCTGCATTCAGACAAGGCCCTATCACAAAACCGATACTGTAGGCACTGATTTTTTTGCCCTCCATACCGGTAGCCTTTATAAGTGCCCTAAGCCCCAAGTTCTTTGTGTTCATCAGGCTTTTTAATCCGTGTTTTACAAGTACTCTATTCTCCTCTACAAGCGGCATAACATCACCTATTGTCGCAATGGCTGCCACCTCAAAAAGATCACTCAGTTCATCGTCTTCATACATCTTTTTACCGTACAGCCTTCCATACATATATTCCATAAGCTTATAGGCTACCAGCGCTCCGCAAATACTTTTAAAAGGATACTTACATTCACTTCTTTTAGGATTTATTACCACATCGGCTATAGGCAGATAATCCTTTCCTTCTTCCTGATATACTTCATGATGGTCCGTGATAATGACCTTTATCCCAAGTTTCTTTGCAAGTTCCATCTGAGAATGTGCCGCAATACCGTTGTCACAGGTGATAATCATAGAAATTTTATCATTTGCCGCTTCATTTATTATATTGTCATTGATACCGTAGCCGTCCTTTATTCTGTCAGGTATCCTTACATCTGCATTGGCACCGAATCTCTTAAAAGACTTTACCAATATATACGAAGAACAGACTCCGTCTATATCATAATCTCCCACAACTCTTATCTTGTTTCCTTTTTTTATCTCACTCATGATTTCATTATATGCATCTTCCACACCATATAAGCTGCCTGCGTCATGCATCAAACTTAAATCACTCTTAAGATACAGTGAAAAATCCTCTTCCTTTATATCTCTGTTTATTATTATTCTCGCTAAAACAGGTGAAATATGAAAGCGAGCCGATATTTTTTCAAAATCAGCTCGCTTTGTATATAGCATCCACTTTGACTCCATTTACTCTCCATTCTAAATATACTACTCAGGTTTCTTTTTCTTGACCTTTGTCTTTATTATAGCCAAATGTGTATTTTGTGATACCGCATCGCTGAATACTGCAAGTACCGCTCTTTGAAGTTCATTATCAGCATCATATTTTATGTCAACGGCCGTGTCGGTACTTATATCAGTCAAACAGTCAAATAAAGCATCAAGATTTTCTCCGTAGTAATCCGGAAACTTCATTTTCTTTTTTAAATAACTGTGTAATTCTTCCTTTTTACTAAACTTATCCAATTTTAAAGTAATATTATTCATAATCTTTCCCTAATACAATTGTTCAAAAGTTTTGTAGTGGTCTTCAGTATAAAAAACCAGACCGTCATTTGAATATATCAGTCTTTTAGGACCTCTATATCCGCCGTCATAGTCGATATCACATTCAAAATATCTTCTTCCGCCGGCCCTCGGCAAGTTTCCCTCATAATTTCCGAAAACACTGCCTCCGATACTCATTCCCGGAAGCACATCTGAAAGATTGCCTTTTTCAGGATCCCATCCCATCTCCTGAGCCTTGGCCTTTGTAATATAGTTTACAGGAAGCTTGCCATAGGTGTGAATGTAAAGTGCGACATCGTCCTTTGAAGTATAGTTGCCGTTTTCTTCTACAGATGCCTCCCTGCTTTCGACAGTCTCAGACTCTTTGGTACTCTCACTTTCAGGGCTTGTCTCCTCTAAAGTTTCGCTGCTTGACTCCTGAGCTTGTTTCTTGTTTTTTTTATGTTTTTTAGATTTATTATTTTTTTGTTTATTTTCTTTTTGACTCTGTGTTCCGGTTATCTCTTCGCTATGCTTTGTTGTGCTTTCATCGGAAATACTTTTGCTTTGAGTACTTTCCTCATTTGAAAAACTATCAGCCCTAATACTTTTGCTTTCCTGGCTTGTACATGCGCCAAGGGCAAACATTAAGCCCAAAATAATTATAGGAATCCACCAAAGAAGCTTCTTTAACAGACTCCCGTTTTCTTTATTTTTATTTATCATCTTCCTACCTCACATTCTCACCATTATACGAAATAGCAATGTTCTTCGCAACAAAAAATTATATTAAGTTTGACCAAGCAGACTATATTTTGTATAATACGGTTTGAAACAACTAAAATATGATAAGGTATGGTTATTTATGAAAATATATATATTACAAACAGGAGAGGTGGAAATATCACCGTCTCTCGCATATAAAGGCAATGATAAGTTCAATCCGCAGATGTACGGACTGTTCCTAAAAGATACTGACAGAGTAAATATTCCTGTTTTGTCTTTTCTTATTCAGACAGGAAAGAAGAATATACTTGTAGATACAGGTATCAAAAAAGAACTTGAGTCTGATACTCCACTTAGCCTAAAAAAGCAAATCGGTGAAATCAAGGCACCTCTTACCTGTGCTTCCACACGCTTTCATCTGAAGAAGGACTTTTCACTGCTTTCAAGGCTTGAAGCAATCAATCTTTCACCAAAGGATATAGACTGCGTATTGCTTACCCATCTTGACTTTGAGAATGTAAGCGGAGTCGCAGACCTATCATCAGATACCAAGATTTTGGTTTCAAGAGATGAAGCCAAAGCGGCTGTAAAAAATCCTCTAAGATATTCCAGAAGTTGGTGGAAAAATGCCGATATTTCCATATTTGATTGGAACAAAAAAGAAGGTCCTTTTGAAAAATCTTTTGATTTACTTGGTGACGGCTCCATCAATCTTATAAAGCTGTACGGTCACTCCGCGGGTATGTTCGGAGTAAAGGTAACATCTGAGAACAATAAATTTACACTCCTTTATGCGGATGCCGGCTATGGTGAGCTTGCGTGGAAGGAACTTACACCGCCTGCAATCAGTGTTGATAAAGAGGCTTCCATGCGTTCTCTTGAATGGGTAAGAATGGAGTCAATGGACAAAAATTGTGCTTACAGTCTTGCCTCACATGAGTCCACATCTCTAAACGTTTTAAGGTTCTAAAAATCGTCTGTTATAAGTCCCCACTTATAACAGACGTTTTTATATTTCAAAGCTTTCGCCCTTTATTTTATCTCTTAATAATAATGATATAATCATTCCCAAAACCGCAATATTCACCCAGACAAATCCCAAACCTCCGCCTATAAACATTGAAATAAATGAGTTTATCACCTTTATATTAAAGACATCTCCAATCACTTCTATAGAAGCCGTTACCGACGTTAAAATAATTGTAAACCTCATACCGACATTGGACATACTTATAAATTTATTTAATATAACTATAAGTACTATGACTATTGTAGCGGGGTACAGGATATTAAGTACAGGTACGGAAATCTTTATAATAGTATTGAGTCCGAAGTTTGACATTGCAAAGCCTGTAAGAGTAAATATATTTACATATGCCCTGTAGCCGAACCTTTTGAATGTGTCTGCAAAAAATTCGGAAGTAACCACGATAAGACCTACAGTAGTAGTAAAACAGGTAAGTATTGTCATCGCTCCAAGGAATGCCTGTCCGAAACTTCCGAAAAGCTTATATGAACTCATAGAAAGTATATATGTACCTATATTTATGCTCTTATCAGATAAAACCTCATTCGGAACATCAAACTTATTTCCCAAAGCTCCGAGTCCGATATATAAGCTGCTAAACAGTATAGTTGTAACAATACCTACTATTGCCATTATACTCATGTACTCTTTTTTTGAAGAGAATCCGAATGTCTTTATACCTGAAGTGGCAATCAGACAAAAACTTACAGAAGCCAGTGCGTCCAAAGTATTATATCCGTCAAAAAATCCTGTCTTTAGCGCTGTAAGACTTCCAATCATCTCACCCTCATTCACAACATGAAAGTTCAGATTTCCCACAATTATAAGTATAACTATAAGAAGTGCAAATATAGGAGTAAGCACCTTGCCTACTCTGTCCATAAGTTTTGAAGGATTGAGTGCTATAAGATATGCAAGCAGAAAATATATTGCACTGAATACAAATAATGCAAATCTTGTGTTTCCGGTCACAGGCGCAACACCTATGGAAAAAGAAGTACTTGCAGTCCTGGGTATCGCAAAGAAAGGACCTATAGCAAGGTAAAGTGCTGTCAAATATCCTATTGCAAAGTTTACTCCTACCTTTATACCAAGTTCTCTTTTATATCCGCCCTTGACCATAGTTCCGACTATCAAAGTGACTATGGCTATTCCAACACCTGACAATACAAAGCCCGACATGGCCGGTAAAAAATATTTTCCTGCCCTAAACCCAAGTTCGGCAGGGAAAATGAGATTCCCTGCTCCAAAAAAGATACCGAAGAGTAACAGTCCTATTAAGAAACCTTTTTTTATCATACTCTTACTTTTATAACCGCTTTTTTTGCACTTGCCGGTTTATCCATACAGCATCCCGGCATATGTGCATCCTCAGGTGCAACAACTATAAATTCATTCGGGTGAAGTATCACATGACCGTAAGTATCAGGTGTCTCAAAGAAAAGTACATCCTTATCAGGCTTAGCCTCCTTTACTTTTAGTCCCTCTCTGTCACAGATACCGAAAAATTCCACACCTTCTATCAGATATTGAATATCAAAAAATTTATCATGTGCCTCAAACTTCTTTTCTTCTACCGGCAATGTGGTATATTCCTGTACATTTGCAAACACATCACCGCCTTCTATCTCATACTTTCCTGCAGGTAATGAATTCAAATCATGGCTCTCCAACCAATCATAAGCTTTCAAAAACTTCTTGTTCAGATAATTGTACTTCTTAGCCAACTTTATATTTGTAAAAAACATATTCTCTCCTTATAGTAAATAAGCAGTATTCGGATCTATGCTCATTTCATCTGTATAAATAACCCAATCTGTTACATCATTGACAGTGTATTCACCCTCATCGCCCTCTTTCATAGCCGCTACTCTATATGGCGCCTGTGTGAGCACCGCCCTGAATCCTTCCTCTGTAAACTCTAAAAGTTCAAACCAGATATGCTCAAGATTTTCATAATCAGGCTTTCCGTCCTCACCGTCTGTAGGTAATCCGACCTTTATAAGTGCCCTATAACTTGGATTCTCCGAAATTGCCTTTTTCAAAAGTTCATATCTGTCTCTTGCCATAAACTTCATATGCTCCGTCTGCTCATTAGTATAATAATACAGCGGATTTTCAACAAGCTTTTCCTCTACCTCTGAAGGCTTTGTATACTTACCGTTATTTGCATCTTCTTCAGATAAGAAAAGGAAAATAACCTTACTGTTTGTATTATGACTGTCGGCTCTGTCCGCAGGTCCTCCAAGTATATTTGAAGGATACTTTGCAATAGCGACATTCCAATGAAGAGGTGCAACAACTATCTCTCTTCCGTCTATGAACTCTCCAAGGAAGATATAATCTTCTATAGCTTCATTTTGATACAATACTCTGTTTGCCACAGTATTTATCAGATAATACAGATCATTTGCATTGTCCTTGCTTATGTCCAAAAGTTCAAACTCTGAAAATCCTGTTCTGCAAATACCATGTGTATGAAGCCAAACTTTCTTTGTATCGTCATCAAATACTGCCTGTACCGTAAATAAACTTTCAGCATTAGGTGTAACACTTGACTTTGCAGCAAGTTTTACCCATCTTCCGCTTAAAAGTCTCTCCGCACTTTCATCTACTACCGCCAATGTATCAGGGAAAAATGCCGTTATAAGCTTCAACTGTAGATGATATGAGTCAAAATAGTTTTTATTGAACTTCATATATATTATAAATGACCTTGTCTTTTTTTCAATTTTTTCAAAGTCCTCATCATGAATCTTTTGCTTTTGTAATGAATACAGACTGTCAAATACAAATTTTTCAAAATAAAAACCTATACCATACTCTTCACCTTTATAATCAAGTATAATATTGCCCGACTTATCATCCTTAATGTTGAATTCTTTAAGATTAACTCCGTCTATTGCCTGTATTCTTTCTTTGGCGCCATCAATATCTTCAACATCGACTTTATCTGAGAGCACATGCATATATGAACGCTCTTCCCACAACTCCATAGGTGCAACTTCAGGCAACTTTACCTCATTTTGCTTTTTTTTAAATAAGTTAAACATTATTCCTCCCTAAATGTTACTAATTTTGATATTTTTCTGAATGTCTTATAACCTGCAAGCTTTATATTCTTTTCTTCAAAAAAATCATATGCCGCACTCATTATATCCATAAAGTTCCCGAATATCAGGAAATCCAGATATCCGCATATCTTACCTGTAGCGCCCTCTAAAAATGCGATATTTCCGGTCTTTCCGAGCTTCTCAAGTTCATTTAAGATATACTCTATCAGCTGATTTCTGATATTCATAACCTCAAACTCATACTCAAACGAATCATTTTCCTGATCGGATTCTTCCAAACTGAAACAAAAGAAACCGGCTACCACTCCGTTTCTGTACAGTTCATCCATTATAGGCATCTTATCAAACGGTCCGCTTGATATATACTCACTTATAAGTGAAGGCAGGCAGGTGGTTCCTGTATATATATCCTCTCTGATATCATCTCCTACGGACTGTAACCTGTACCCTGAATACATCTTCAAATACTCTTTTGCACTTATTCCAAGTCTGAATCCCTTGCTTTTTGCCTTTTCTTTCAGTCCTCTGTAGTCCACACACTCTTTTAAGAAGTCTTCTTTCTCTTCATAATCAAGCACTATATCACAGGTATCTTCAGTCGGAGCGTCAAAGTCGTCTTCATCTGCAATATCAAATTCAAAATCATTTGCCATCAAGTCTATCTCACCGAAGATATCTATAAAGAGCTGTTCTATAACCTCAAGAGGAATATCAAACTCATCGGCATAGATAACTATCTGCCTGTCATCACTGACAAAGAATCTGAGCTCGCTTATATCATACTCCTCATCTTCATATACTATTATATCTTTGATATCTTCTTTAGCCGATACACCGACCCTTATATTAAACATACCTTTTAGATTGTCAGGCATTGTATCCTTTATATATTCAAGCATGAATACATTAGACTTGTCATCACCGGCCTCAAATTCAATAGTTCCGCTTTCATAAAAAACATTTATTTTTATTTTAGGAAATACATTATTTATATGATTTACTGCTATATTTATAGCCCTTTCATTAAAGATTTTGCTGTTCTTATTATATTTTCTTATCTCTTTTTGTATATCTTCCCATACAAAATCAAGTTTCTGTGACATGGAGACCTCTACAACTCCATCTGTCAGCCGGTTCACACATTCATTCATCATATCAATTGTGTCTTCATCTCCGGGCCTTGCATCCAAAGCCTGCTTAAAGTAATGTAGGGCAAGTCCGTGCTCTCCAATATAAAAATATGAGTATGCAACTCTAAAGTAAAATCTGTGATTACCTCTAAAATACTCTTCATGCGGCAACAATAATCCCAGCGCCTGTCTGAAAGGCTTAGAATCGCCTGGCTCACCCAGATTATTGTATGCCTTCGCAAGTTCGGAATCCATTTCAGGGGTTCTGGCATTCTCAGGCAAAATCTCAAGCGCATCCACTACCTTTTGATATTCTTCATTGTCATTCCACTCTTTACACTGTTCAAGTAATTCCATTTTCTTTCCTTTGTCTATGCGAAAGTCTATAAAACTTATCTTTTAAATTATTTATTATTTTATAAATATACCATATATACAAAACACTGTCAGCAATTAAAATAAGGCACAGACCTTACAAAAATTTGAATTCATAAAATCTGTGCCTTAAATATCTTGTCTGTTCAGTTTTAATCAATGTAGGAAAAGGCTTAGAATCATTATCTCAATAATTCCCGCTATACCCAAAAACAGTGTACACATAGTCTGTGTCTTATATCCTTTTTCAGGTGACATCGCACCGAAGTTTGTAACAACCCAGAAGTATGAGTCGTTAGCATGTGAAACCGTCATAGCACCTGCACCTATAGCCATAGTTACAAGTGTAGCACTCATAGGACTTGCAAATCCAAGTGCCGGTAACAGCGGTGCCACAATACCTGCGGTAGTTGTAAGTGCCACTGTGGATGAACCCTGTGCACTCTTTAATATTGCAGAAAGTAAGAACGGGAAAAGCATACCCATTGTACTTAGAACCTCTGCATGATCCTTTATAAAGTTGACCATATCCGAAGATGCTATAACCTTACCGAGTACACCGCCTGCAGCAGTCACAAACAGTATCGGACCTACAGTCTTTAATGTCTCATTGGTTATATTGTAAAATTAATTCATCTTGCCGGTTCCGTTAAGCTGTAATACTCCAAAGACCGTACCGACAGCCAGAGCTATAATAGGTGTTCCGAGGAACTTCAAAACATCTGCTCCCATACCGCTCATCTTCATCATAGAAACTATAGATGCAACAGCCATAAGCAGTACAGGTACTACTATAGGTGCCAAAGACATCACTCCGCTTGGAAGCTTTCCGTACTCTGCAACAAGCTCTTCGTACGTTTTTGTAATCTCACTTGAATCCGCTTCATCGTCGGCTTTTACTTTCTTACCTATATACTTGGCGTAGAAAAATCCTGCAATCAAAGGGAATATTGAACATACTGCACCCATTCCCATTACAAGCAAAAGATTATCTCCTATTCCAAGTGTTGAAGCTGCAGCTATAGGTCCCGGTGTAGGCGGTATAAATACATGTGATATGTATAAACCTGCCGAAAGTCCTACAGTCATAGCAACAGACGACTCTGCCGTTCTCTTTACCAAGGCTTTTCTGATAGGATTTAGAATAACAAATCCTGAATCGCAAAATACAGGAATTGAAACAACCCAACCCATAAGTTCTACCGCCAGCACAGGATTGTTCTTTCCGACCAGCTTGATAATAATATCCGCCAGCTTAAAAGCCGCACCTGTCTTTTCAAGTATGGTTCCGATCAATGCACCAAGTATGATAACAATACCTATACTTGAAAATGTACCTGCAAATCCTGCTCCTATAACGCTTGCAAGACCTTGTATCTTCGTTCCGTCCTCCAAGGTCTTATCCACTAAAGGTATACCTGCTACAAGTCCCAAAATAAGTGATATACACATAATCGATATAAACGGATGTACACCAAACTTTGAGATGGCAACTATCATAACGATAACCGCCAAAATAAACACGAATATAAGTGGTAAACCTGTCATAACACTCCCTCCTTCTACAGACATATAAGCATAATATCTTTGTACAATTACCTTAATATTTATGCCATATTCCACTTAATAATATTGTAAACTTATTATATCACAATATGTAATAAATGCAATTCTTACAAATAAATTTATAGAAGTCATATAATATGATATATTTCTATCAAAGTTTCAAATTTCTATTAAAAAAAGCACAGCCGTTTTCAGGCTGTGCTTTGAGCATCTAACAGTGTTTAGTTTTGCGCGAATGCTTTCAACATCCACAGTGTCTTCTCATATTCTTTCAAATAACCCGTGAAGATATCTGCGGTAACCACATCACCTTCTTTATCAGCCAGCTCTACAAGCTCCTTTGAATCATGTACCCAGTACTCAACATCAACAGTAAGGATACGAACCGCCTCCGCTATATCAATAGCGCCGTCAGGAAGCTCCTTAACCTTGGTAATCTCCAAAGCCTTCTTTAAATTGGCAACCGGAAGTTCACCCATTGCAAGGATTCTCTCCGCCACCTCGTCAATAATATCCGCTGTCTGATCGTAATATTCCTCTAATTTTGCATGAAGGGTAAAAAAGCCGTTTCCCTTCAAATTCCAATGCATATTGTGTAGCTTAATATACATGATCTCCTGATTGGCCAAATAAGCATTCATCTTTGCCAGTAATTCCTGTTTCATAAAATCTTCCTTTCTGTAAAACCTTACAAATCACAATCTACTATGCAAGCTCTTCTATCGACCCCAACTTCCAAACTCGGCACAAATGTTGCAAGTTTGGAACTGACAGCCTCACCAAGAGACATATGTATTATATCATATTCATTTGTTTAATCAATACTTCTATAATGTATACATTTTCAGTTATTTATATTTAAACCTCTATTTTTCAGGCAGATTTCTTTCATTATTCCATACCTTACAAAAAATATGAAAGTAAAATTCTCATATCTGTCAAGCTGTATTTTGTAAATATAAACATATAAAAATTGACCGTTTCGATTTTATTTTATATAATATATATAGTTTATTTTTTGAAATTTATACCATGGAGGAATAAATGTATGAATTATTTAGAACTTATTGAAAACAGGAACTCTATCAGAGATTTTCATAAGAAAAAAGTTGAGCAGAGCAAGATAGATGAGTTGGTAAGCTTTTTTAACTCATCACAAAAGCTTATCGATGTGGATGTACAGATACTCGTTTCAGCTGATGATAATACTGCAAGCAGACTCTCAGGTGTTGCAGGCTATCGCGGAAACACATTCAATGCCCCTGCATATATAACCATACTGTCACAGGAAAAGGATAATTACCTTATAAATGCAGGCTTTATGGCTGAAAACCTTGTGTTAAAGCTTGAAGAGCTGGGATTGTCTTCATGCTTTTTAACAAGCGACGACAGCGAAATGATAAAGAAAGTTTTGCTTATCAATTCCGACTTGGCTGTCGCTACGGTAATTGCTTTCGGATACGGAAAGAAGGAAAGAGATACCACAAAACTTGATATACACTCACCTTCAAATGTAGGCATAAGCAATAAGGCCGGACATATAGCTCCGAAGATTGCCGCTACCGCATTGGCTTTTGACAGTGACTTTAACACAGCTTACAATTTCGATGACGAATACTCTGACCCTGTTATCGCCGATGCGGTATATGCGGCCAGCCTTTCACCAAGCTTTTTAAATCATCAAAACTACCGCTTTGTAATAAACGGCACGCATATCTACTTATTCAACCAACTTGATAATGTAGTTCCGGATGACGACAACTTATTGGGTCTTGGTGCCGCAATGTTAAACTTCTATATAATCCTGGCGTCAAAGTATTCCGGAATCGGAAATTGGAGATTTGACACTTCAGATATAAAAGCGGATTTTAAGAATCCAAGCGATTACACTTTGGTGGCGGCTTTGGATATCTAATTTTTACTGTAAGCAAAAACACAGCCTGCCATCGGCTGTGTTTTTCTCTTACAAGTATTTCTTTACATACTTGCCTGTATATGATTTTTCTATTTCGGCTATTTCCTCAGGTGTACCGGTAGCTACCACCTCGCCGCCTCCTGCACCGCCTTCAGGTCCTATATCTATTATATAATCGGCACATTTTATAACGTCAAGGTTGTGCTCTATTACAAGTACGGTATTGCCGCTGTCTGAGAGTCTTCTAAGTATCTCAACAAGCTTATGTACATCTGCAAAATGCAGACCTGTAGTAGGCTCATCCAAAATATATATGGTCTTTCCTGTAGCTCTCTTTGAAAGCTCCGTTGCAAGCTTTATTCTTTGTGCCTCTCCTCCGCTAAGCTCCGTAGAAGGTTGACCGAGTTTGATATAGGAAAGACCTACATCATATAAAGTCTGTATCTTTCTGGCTATGGTAGGTACATTTTCAAAGAAGGTCAAAGCTTCCTCCACAGTCATATCAAGTACATCATATATGGACTTTCCCTTATACTTTACTTCCAAAGTCTCTCTGTTGTAACGCTTTCCGCCACATACCTCACATGGTACATACACATCAGGCAAAAAATGCATCTCTATCTTTATAATACCGTCACCTGAACAGCTCTCACATCTTCCGCCCTTTACATTGAAGCTGAATCTGCCCTTCTTATAACCTCTCATCTTGGCATCCTGAGTAGCCGCAAACAGATCTCTGATCATATCAAATACACCTGTATATGTGGCAGGATTTGACCTCGGAGTTCTTCCTATAGGTGACTGGTCGATAGCAATGACCTTATCAAGCTGTTCGATACCTTCTATCGACTTATATTTGCCCGGGATTGTATGGGCACGATTAAGTTTCTTTGCAAGTGCCTTATATACTATCTCATTTACCAAAGATGACTTGCCGGAGCCTGAGACTCCTGTAACACAGGTCATCACACCTGTAGGTATCTTTACATTTATATTCTTAAGGTTATTCTGCGCCGCTCCCTTTACAGTAAGCCAACCTGTGGGCGTTCTTCTACTTTCCGGCACTGGTATCTTTATCTCACCTGAAAGATACTTACCTGTAATTGAATTAGGATTTGCCATTATCTCCTTGGCATTACCTGTAGCAACCACCTCTCCGCCGTGACTTCCCGCTCCGGGACCTATATCCACTATATAATCCGCTTCCATCATGGTGTCCTCGTCATGCTCTACCACAAGTACTGAATTGCCCAAATCTCTAAGATGCTTCAAGGTGGCAAGCAGCTTATCGTTATCTCTTTGGTGGAGTCCTATACTCGGCTCATCCAGTATATATGCCACTCCTACAAGTCCCGAACCTATCTGGGTAGCAAGTCTGATTCTTTGTGCTTCACCTCCGCTAAGAGTACCTGTAGCCCTGGTAAGGCTCAAATAGTCGAGTCCTACATCTATAAGGAAGGTGACTCTGGCTCTGATTTCCTTTAAAATCAGCGAACCTATAGCTTCCTGCATCTTTGTAAGCTTAAGTCCGTCTATAAAATCTCTGAAATCCGTTATAGACTCATCTGTGGCGTCATAGATATTCTTATCACCGACAGTCACTGCAAGCGCTTCCTTTTTCAGTCTCTTACCGCCGCAACTCTTACAAGGTGCAATCCTCATATACTGCTCATACTCTTCCTTTGCACTCTGCGAATAAGTCTCCCTGTAACGCTTCTCCATATTCTTTATCAGGCCTTCAAAGATTACAGGATATACTCCGCTTCCTCTTTGTCCTGTATAAGCCACATCAACCTGCTCGGTAGTTCCGTAAATCAATATATCATGTATTTCCTTAGGATAGTCTTCAAAAGGTGTATCAAGGCTGAACTTAAACTTCTCTGCCAGCGCCCTCAGCATTGCATTTGAAAAGCTTTTCTTATCATTACTGCTTTGCCATCCCAGCACCACTATTGCTCCCTGATTTATAGAAAGTGACTTATCGGGAATCATAAGGTCCTCATCAAATTCCATAGTATAGCCAAGACCTGCACAGTCCGGGCAGGCGCCGAAAGGATTGTTGAATGAGAATGTCCTCGGCTCCACTTCATCAATAGAGATACCGCAGTCAGGGCAGGCAAAGTTTTGTGAAAACTTGATAGGTTCTCCTCCTATCACATCAATTGTGGCGTAGCCTCCTCCAAGGTTTAATGCGGCTTCAAGTGAATCCGTAAGTCTCTTTTCTATATTTTCTTTTACAGAAAGCCTGTCTATTACAATGTCGATACTGTGCTTGATATTTTTCTCTAAGCTGATCTCCTCGCTCAGTTCGTACATATTTCCGTCAATCAATGCACGCACATATCCTGACCTTTTGGCACTTTCAAGCACCTTTTCATGTCTTCCCTTTTTTCCCTTTACCACAGGTGCAAGTATCATAAACTTTGTCTTTTCGGGAAGTTCCGTTACTCTGTCCACCATCTGGTCAATGCTTTGCTTATATATTTCCTTACCGCAATTCGGACAATGAGGTATTCCTATCCTTGCATACAAAAGTCTTAGATAATCATATATCTCCGTAACGGTTCCTACAGTAGACCTCGGGTTTCTGTTGGTGGACTTCTGATCTATAGATATTGCGGGAGAAAGTCCCTCAATACTCTCCACATCAGGCTTTTCCATCTGTCCCAAAAACATCCTCGCATATGAAGACATTGACTCCATATATCTTCTTTGACCTTCAGCATAGATGGTATCGAACGCCAAAGAGGACTTTCCCGATCCGGAAAGCCCTGTCAAAACCACCAATTCTCCTCTCGGTATATCTACCGATATATTTTTCAAATTGTGCTCATTGGCACCTCTTATCTTTATATATTTAGTTTCCATTAAAATCTCCATTACTAACAAAGTATTCGAACATACTTTCGTAATAGTATATACTGGATTTTAATTCTCGTCAATAATCGATATTATTTTTTTTACACAGTCGTCTATACTTCCGGCATTGACTACTGTATAGTCTGCATACTTTTGATACTTTGATATTCTTTTATCATACATATCTCTTAACTCGTCCTTGGTCTTTGTCTGCGCCAGCGGCCTTCTCTTATCCGACTTTATCTCCTGATATATTACATCAAAATCTCTTACAAGACATATGATAATACCGCTCTTTTTTATGATTTCTCCGTTTCTGTCAAAGGTGAGCATTCCTCCGCCTGTCGATACAACTCCGTACTTCATATCCGCAGTCTTTTTTGCAATATTATGTTCAAGATCTCTAAAGTACTCCTCACCGTATTTTTCAAATATCTCAGGAATGCTTTGACCGTAAGTCTCTACCAAAAGCTCATCGGTATCAACATAATCAATATTCAATTTTTTTGACAAAGCCTTGCCGACAGTAGTCTTTCCGCTTGCCATAAAGCCGCATAAATAAATTTTTTTATCAAACATCTTCAATCCCATCCGATACAGAACTGTTACTGAATATATTTTTCTACAATCTTTTTCATCTCATCCATATTTGACTCCATATCCGAAATCAATTTCATTTGAGTCCTTGCCCTGTCAAGATTATGATTCTTCCTTGAAATCTTAAAATACTTATCTCCCGCTATATAGTCCCCCAAAAATCTTATGCCGCATTCATAAGTCATCACAATTGCCGCCATCGGCAAAAGTTCTATCTCTTTTTTATTCAAACTATTGCCGCAAGCCTTTAAAAATCCCTTTGTAAAAGCCTCAAACAGCTCAATATCAAGTCCGACCTTTGACAAATCAGGCTCATCCTCAAGCCCCTTGTTTGCCCCGAATCTTATCGCATCTCCAAAGTCAAAATCTGCAACACCCGGCATTATAGTATCCAAGTCTATCACACATAAAGCTTTTTTGGTATACTTATCAAACAAAATATTATTAAGCTTTGTATCATTATGTGTTACTCTCAAAGAGATTTCCTTATTCTTTATGGCTTCATTGAATATTTTAGTATACTTTTCTCTGTCATTGAAAAATTCTATCTCTCTTTGTACATCCGCAGCCCTTTTAAGAGGGTCTTCAGATACTTGATTTATAAAGGTTTCATATCTTTTTTGTGTATTGTGAAAATCCCTTATAACTTCAAAAAGCTTATCTACCGGAAAATCCGCCAGCAGATTTTGAAAATTACCGAAAGCAAGCCCCGACTCATAAAATTCATTTGCCGACTCCACCTTCTCATAACATACGGTATCTCTTATAAAGTCATATGCTCTCCAGATATCGCCTTCACTGTCCTCATAAAAATAATTTCCGTCATCTGTATTTATAAGATTTAGAGTCTCTCGTGTGTAATCTCCGCCTCTTTTTATTATCTTATCTTTCAAAAATGAAGTTACAAGATATATATTTTCCATAAGCTTTTTCGGCTCTTTAAAGATTGACTTGTTTACCTTTTGCAAAATAACTTTTCTGTTGTCATATTCCAGCAAATAGGTATCGTTTATATGTCCGTTGCCGTACTCACAGTCCCCTTTCAGATTGCCGATACCGCTATACTGCTTAACAACTTCTGCTAAAGCCATAATTATTTTCCCTCTATCTCAAACCATTTTATCTCATTCGGAGCAAGTACAATATCAAAACTGCTCTTATCTCCCTTATATATGGTACTCTTTTGCTCATTGTAAGTATTATTTACCACACAGAATTTATTATTCTCAGGATAAGCGTTCACTTCCACATTTTCATTGCTGCTAAACCACTTGTGAATATTCTCTTCATTATGTGAAGCCCAAAGTATCGCTCTGTAAAGTAATCTTGTGTTTGCAAGGCTGTACGGCAGACCGCTTATATATACACATCTTCCGTTTTCACATTCATTTGCGGCAAGCTCTACAAACTTACCCTTCTTTGCCAAAATATCGGTTCCTTCAAGTGCATAA
>CAUQKD010000008.1:0-20846 GCA_963518365.1 uncultured Lachnoanaerobaculum sp.
GAATTCTAAGAAAAATAAATAGGAGGAATGAGATGGATAGTGCTAGAGTTTCAGCGAGGAATTATGATGAAGCTTTGACAAAGGCATTGATTGAGCTTGGGACCACCAGTGACAATGTGGATGTAGAGATTATTGAAAGAGGCACAAACGGATTTTTGGGAATCATCGGTGTTAAGCCGTGGACACTTAAGGTCACTGTGAAGAAATCCGGCGATATCGAGGTTGCAAAGAAAAAGAATACAAATGCAGCCAAGAATGTAGCGACAAATGCGGCTACTAAAGCGGACACGAAAGTAAGAGAACAAAAATCTCCTATTGAAAAGAAGGACATAGAAAAAAAAGATGAGCCTGTAGCACAAAAGAAAGAAGTTAAGGTAGAACCTGTAGAGATTTCCAAAGTCAAAGAGACCGCTACAGAGGCTGTAGATGAGTACACAAAATTCTATGGAGAAGACAAATATGAGAGCTCCAATAAGAAGATACTTACCAATGATGAGCTTGAAGCTGTCAGAGGCGTAGTTGACAGCTTTTTGAATGATTTGTTCAAGGCTATGGATTTGCCGGCACATGCAAATTATAATTTCTCATTTAAGACTAATGAGCTTTCTATAGTAATAGAGGGTGAGGAAGACTTGGGTGTACTTATCGGTAAAAGAGGTCAAACACTTGATTCATTACAGTATATTCTCAGTCTTGTAGTGAACAAGAGCAGCGAAAGCTATATAAGAATTAAGCTTGATACCGAGAACTACAGAAAAAAGAGAAAAGAAAAGCTAGAATTGCTTGCAAAGAATATAGCATCCAAGGTAAAGAAAACAGGCAGATTTACAGAGCTTGAGCCGATGAATGCTTATGAAAGAAGAATTATTCATGCCGTATTGCAGAGTGACAATATGGTGTCAACAAAGAGCGTGGGTGAGGAGCCTTTCAGACATATTACAATCTATCCGAAGAAAAGCTTTAAACAAAATAAAAGAAGCCCTAAAAGGGAAATGCAATAAAGAACGGTCTTGTGAAAGAGGGCTATTGATAACATAGTTATTGATGGTCCTCTTTTCATATATTATGGAGGAATATGAAGAAAACAGATACTATTGCCGCTATTGCAACTGCACTTGGTGAAAGTGGAATAGGTATAATAAGAATCAGCGGTGAGGATGCTATAGGAATAGCGGATAAGATATTTAGCGGGAAAAAAAGTTTGAGAGAGGTTGAATCACATACCATAAACTATGGTCATGTATATTTCGGTGATGAGATAATAGATGAAGTGCTAGTAATGCTTATGAAAGCACCGAGAACTTTTACGGGTGAGGATACTGTGGAAATAAACTGTCATGGAGGTATACTTATTTTGGAGAAGGTACTTCATGCAGTGCTTAAATCAGGTGCAAGGCCTGCACTTCCGGGTGAGTTTACAAAGAGGGCCTTTTTAAACGGCAAGATGGACCTAAGTCAGGCTGAGGCTGTAATAGATATAATAGAGGCAAAGAATGATTTGGCGCTTAAAGCCGGTATAAGGCAGCTAAGCGGTGCATTGACTGAAAATATAAAGACAATCAGAGCCAAGATTTTGGAGCAAATAGCTTTTATAGAGGCCGCACTTGATGATCCCGAGCATTATTCGCTTGACGGTTACAGTGTAAAGTTGAGAAAGATTGTAAAAAAGCTTATTACAAGAATAGAATATTTGCAAAAATCATTTAAGGACGGAAGTATTATAAGAGAAGGTATAAATACCGTTATTATCGGGAAGCCTAATGCAGGAAAATCTTCTATCTTAAATCTCTTATCAAGGAGTGACAGAGCCATAGTCACGGATATCGCAGGCACTACCAGAGATACTTTGACTGAGAATATTAAGCTCTCAGGGATCAGTCTGAATATTACAGATACTGCAGGTATCAGAGAGACCGATGATGTTGTGGAAAGTATCGGTGTAAAGAAGGCTATAGAGGCAAGTAATAATGCCGATTTGAACTTGGTAGTAATAGACGGACTGCTACCTCTTGACAGTGAAGATATCGGTTTGCTTGAAAGTGTTAAAGATAAGCAGGCTATAGTGCTTATCAATAAGTCTGATAAGGATCTTAAAGTAAGCGCCGAAGATATAAGAAATTACAGCGATAAGGATGTAATAGTCTTTTCGGCTAAGGATAATATAGGTGTGGATGAGCTTGAAGATATGATAAAGGCTAAGTTTATTTCAAATGAGATAAACTTTAACGATCAGATTATTATAACCAATATAAGGCATCAGGAAATCATAAATGAGGCGATGGAGTCACTTGAGATGTGCCTTTCAAGTATTGATGAAGGATATGAGGAGGACTTCTTTACGATAGATTTATTAAATGCCTATGAGGCACTTGGAGAAATTATCGGGGAGACTGTGGATGATGATGTTGTAAATGAGATATTCTCAAAGTTTTGTATGGGTAAATAGACAGAAGGAAAATATATGATAATAGAAAAGACATACGATGTTGTTATAGTGGGGGCAGGTCATGCAGGATGTGAGGCTGCTCTTGCAAGTGCAAGGCTTGGTCTTAAGACAATCATTTTTACGGTAAGTGTGGATTCTATAGCAATGATGCCATGCAATCCGAATATCGGAGGCAGTTCAAAAGGACATCTGGTAAAGGAGCTTGATGCACTTGGCGGTGAAATGGGCAAATGTATAGATAAGACATTTATACAGTCAAAGATGCTGAACGCTTCAAAGGGACCTGCAGTGCACTCACTTAGAGCGCAGGCGGATAAACAGGAATATTCAAAGCAGATGAGAAAGACACTTGAGAACACTAAAAATTTGACTGTCTGTCAAAAAGAGATCACAAAACTAATTATTGAAGATAATGTATGTAAGGGTGTTGAGAGTGTATCAGGAAGTAAGTATTATGCAAAGGCTGTAGTACTTGCAACAGGTACATATTTGAAGGCAAGATGTATATACGGTGAGGTGGCCGAATATACAGGTCCTAACGGATTAAAGTCTGCAAATCATCTCTCGGAATCGCTTTTGGATGCAGGAATATCTCTAAACAGATTCAAAACAGGTACACCTGCCAGAGTGGACGGAAGAAGTATAGATTATTCCGGAATGCAGGAACAATATGGTGACAATCCGGTTGTACCTTTTTCTTTTGAAACAGATCCTGAAAGTGTACAGAAAGAACAGGTAAAATGCTATCTCGCTTATACCAACGAACATACTCATGAAATAATACGAGAGAATATAGGCAGGTCACCGCTGTTTTCAGGTGCTATAAAGGGTACAGGTCCGAGATACTGTCCGTCTATAGAGGATAAGGTCGTAAAGTTTCCGGATAAGGACAGACATCAGATATTTGTAGAGCCTGAGGGTTTATATACCAATGAGATGTATCTTTCAGGTTTGTCAAGTTCTCTACCTGAGGATGTACAGGAAGAAATGATAAAGAGTATCAAGGGGTTTGAAAATGCAAATATTGTCAGAAACGGATATGCTATAGAATACGACTGTATTGATGCCAGACAGCTTAGGGACAGCTTGGAGTTCAGAAATTTGGAAGGACTGTTTGCTGCAGGACAGTTCAACGGAAGTTCAGGTTATGAGGAGGCTGCGGTACAAGGACTTATGGCGGGAATAAATGCCGCTATGAAGGTACTTGGACAAGAACCTGTAGTAATAGGCAGAGATCAGGGATATATAGGTGTACTGATAGACGATTTGGTGACTAAAGAAAGTCATGAACCGTATAGGATGATGACATCCAGATCGGAATACAGATTGCTTCTAAGACAGGACAATGCGGATTTAAGACTTTCAAAAATAGGACATGATGTAGGGCTTATATCAGAGGAAAGATATGAAAGACTTTTAGAAAAAGAAAGACAGATTTCTTGTGAAGTTGAAAGGTTAAAAAATATACATATAGGTGCTACTGCTGCAGTACAGGATTTCCTTGTAAGAAACGGATCAACTCCGCTTCAAACATCTGCAAATCTTGCGGAACTTATAAGGAGACCGGAGTTAAATTATGACCTTACAATAGAGTTGGATCCCGGCAGAAAAGAATTAAAGAAAGATGTCAGAGATCAGGTAAATATAAATATAAAATATGAGGGATATATAAAACGTCAGGAGTCTCAGGTAAAACAGTTTAAAAAGCTTGAAAATAAAAAGATTCCGCTTGATATAGACTACACCAAGGTAAACAGTCTGAGAATTGAGGCTGTACAAAAGCTTAGCAAAGTAAGGCCAAGTTCTATCGGACAGGCTTCAAGAATATCAGGTGTTTCACCGGCAGATATAACAGTATTACTTGTATATCTGGAGACCTATAAGGAGAAAAAAGATGTGTAATGATATGGACATATACTTGTCTGAAAATAATATATTGAATACTCCACTTTCAGATGAGAAAAAAGAAAAACTATATAGGTTTTATGAGATTTTGGTTGAGAAGAATAAGGTGATGAACCTTACATCTATTACAGAGCTAAGAGAATTTACATACAAACATATTATAGACAGTATTGCATTGGAAAAGCTGATAAAAGATATTGATGAAAAGGAGTACAGTATAGCGGACCTTGGTACAGGTGCAGGATTTCCGGGGATGCCTTTAGCTATTGCGTTTCCAAACCTTAAACTGACTTTAATAGACAGCCTTAATAAGAGAATAAAATTCATACAGGAAGTTTGTGAAACATTGAATATAAAAAATGTGACTGCAATACATTCAAGAGCTGAGGATATAGCAAGAGATAAAATGTACAGAGAAAGTTTTGATATATGTGCATCCAGAGCGGTTGCAAATTTAGCCTCATTAAGTGAATACTGTCTTCCCTTAGTAAAGGTTGGTGGAAGCTTTGTATCGTACAAGTCAAAAGGTTATGATGCAGAAGTAAATGATGCGAGGAAGGCAATACAGGTACTTGGAGGGAAAATAGGTGAATCTGTAAAGTTTGAACTAGAGGAATATGGGGAAAGAATTCTGCTGGATATAAGGAAGGTAAAGCCTACCTCAGGTAAATATCCCAGAAAAGCAGGGTTACCTACTAAGGAACCTATAAAATAGATATTTCATGTGAAACATCATAAATAAAACTTATGTTTCACATGAAACATAGAAGAATAAAATTTGTGTTTTATATAAAAAGATATAAACTCATGTTTCACATGAAACAATAAGAATAAGGCTCTACTGTGATGTTTCACATGAAACATACTGTAGGGCCTTTTTATGTATTGTATTATGCCTGCTAATTTTAAGCGTTGGAATATGTTTCACTATTATTATTAAAGTTATTTTTTAATTTTAGAGCATAAGATATGTTTTAAATTGATATATACTAACACTATAAATATCTCAGTTATTTATAGTATTATATTGTATTAAAGAGTTTAAGTAATAATAACCTCCCATAGAAATATCATAGTTAATTATAAGGTTTAGATGAGCCTGTATAGTGAGGGATTTTTAAACGGATATTCAGCTTGTTTTATTGAGAACAGTACTGTGGATCTAAGATTATTGTTATATAAAATATTAGAAAAGGATAGATACTATAAAAAATATGGCTGTGAACCTTCAGCTTGAATATATGAGCAACCGGAATCAAAACTTGTATTATATTGAATATTGTATATGGTAAGGGCTGTAGATTATAAGAGTAATCTTATATTAAAACAGTATAATCTATTATATCTTATTTAGGTCACTATATTATTTTAAAAGTTTTTCTTATAAGCTGAAGTGATTTTTTGATTTTAATATTCTTATAGGGTATATAGGATAAGGAAAACTACTTATAACCGTTTATATTGGATTAGATATTTAAAATTTATAGATATATTTTTGAATGTTTAAACTGTTTTTATAATAAGGAGGTAAAAGTATATACTTTGAAATCAGCTGTTATATTTATACAAGTACATGTAGAATTTGAATATAAATAAAGTGTGTTATATATAAGTTGGAAATATATTATTATACGGAATGTATGTAAAAAAGTATTACATAGATGAGATATTATTCTTTATGACTTTATAATATTTAATATATCGGGATTATATTATTGGAAAGAGACTTACAGGTTAGTACTTTACTTCGGTTGAAATCAAATTGAAATATCTGTAGTACTATTTGAATCGTCATCGTATTATTTATACGGATATGGTTGATATTAAATTCGGCATATTTATGGTGCAATAAAAGATATACTAATAAATAGGTTATATATAGAGATTGAGGACAAAAGTTATATAAATAAAATCATATATATTTATAATGTAAAGGAGTGGTTCTATAGGTAGCTACAGCTTTTGCAGGCTGAATAAAAGCTATAAATAAAATACATATTGGTCTGAATAGGTAAGAATAAAGTACAATAGAGATTTAAAATATTGAAGTTATTACTGTATAATTATTAAATATATCTGTATTACTTGTATAAGACTATTAGATTTATTACCATATAGAATCAAGTAAAGCCATTATATTAGGTGTAATACTAAACCATGTTCCGATGTTTCACATGAAACAAAGTATATGTTTCATGTGAAACATTAAAATATTTCCTCTTATTTCATTGATTAGGAAATATTAGTATGATAGAATATAAAAGTAAATAGATATTTGAGGATTTTATGGGTGTAGAACTTGTATTATCCTATAAAGTAAGGGGTTTTCACAGTGAAAAAATACTTAAAGATTTTAACCGCAATGGTGATATCGTCTTCTACACTGATAGGTGTATCACTGATAAATAAAATTACAAGTATGCATGCTATATCAAAGAATCTCCTTGGAAAAGAAGAAACAAAAGAGTTTGAATGGAGATTTGGTACTATAAAGTACAGGAAAAAGGGACAGGGTAACCCTATTCTGTTAGTCCATTCACCGGATGTAGCATCGTCATCAGAAGAATGGTTCAAGATAACAGATATATTGGCTGAGTCACATACAGTATACAGTATAGACTTATTGGGATGCGGATTATCTGAGAAACCGTTTATGACATATACAAATCATATATTTGCACAGTTGATATGTGACTTCATAAAGGCAATAATAGGAAAAAGGACTACAGTAATTTCAAGTGGAAACAGCTCGGCTTTTGTTATTTCCGCCTGTGATAATGACAGTACATTATTTGAAAAAATAATACTTATTTCACCTGAGAAGCTTTCAAAAGGTCAGCTTATACCGGGAAAAAGAGCAAGAACTTATAAGGCTATTTTGAGTATGTCTGTACTTGGAAATCTTCTATATAATATAGCTACATTTAGGTGGAATATAAAATACAATGTAAGATCCGATTTTTATAGAAAAGACAGATTCACAAAGGATATGCTGGATAAATGTTATGAGGCTGCACATAGAGGTTTGTCTCCGAAATCGTTGTACTCCAGTATAGTGTGTTTCTATATCAAGAAAAATATAAAGTTCGAGCTGTCTCAAATAGACAACAGTATAGTTATATTTGAGGGTAGATACAATAAGGATGCGTCGAATATAATTAAGGAATATATGAGAGTCAATCCGGCAATAGAGTCTGTTATTATTGATGACTCTAATAAATACCCACATATTGAAAACGATAAGGAGTTTTTAAATGCTCTCAGTATATATTTGTAAAATACAAATAGAAAGGAACAAGCTGAATGCTTGAATAATATTATGACGAAAATTATTTCATTTGCAAACCAAAAAGGTGGTGTAGGTAAGACTACTACTGCTGTAAATCTTGCAGCCGCTTTGGCTGAAGCAGGTCAAAGTGTGTTGGCAATAGATTTTGATCCTCAGGGAAACTTATCAAGCGGACTTGGAATTGATAAATTGAACACTGAAAAGACTATATACGAAGTAATTATAGGTGATGAAAATATAAATGATGTGATATTGAGTACCGAGGTGGAAAACCTTGATATAATACCGAGTAATGTGGATTTATCAGGTGCCGAGATAGAGCTTTTGGAGCTTGAGGACAGAGAGAGAACGCTTAGAAGAAAGATAAGTGAGATATATAAGGAATACGATTATATAATAATAGACTGTCCTCCAAGTCTCAGTCTTCTTACCATAAATGCATTTATGGCATCAGACAGTGTGGTGATACCTATTCAATGTGAATACTATGCCCTTGAGGGACTTAATCAGATGCTCAGAACTGTGAATTTGATCAGAGAGAGACTGAATCCGACACTTGAGATAGAGGGAATAGTCTTTACAATGTATGATGCCAGAAATAATCTGAGCGGACAGGTTATAGAGGGAGTAAAGAGCGTTATCTCTAATGAAAATATATTTGAAACTATAATACCTAGGAATGTAAAATTGGCTGAGGCTCCGAGCTTCGGAATGCCGATAACGGAATATGATACTACTTCAACAGGAGCACAGGCATATAGAATGTTGGCATCTGAAGTACTAAGTAAGAGCGGGAGGTAAAAATGGCAAAGAGAATGGCACTTGGAAAGGGCGCAGATGCTCTTCTTAGAAATATAAATGGAACCAATACAGCTATTGACGAGGCAGTGGATAAGAATATAGATGACAATACAAACAAAAAAGCCGGTGAATTGATGGTAAAGATTTCGTTAGTAGAGCCAAACAGAAATCAGCCAAGAAAGATGTTTGATAAGGACAGCCTTGATGAATTGACAAAATCGGTAAAACAGTACGGAGTGTTACAGCCTATTATAGTAAAGAAAATCGGTAACAGATATGAAATAGTTGCAGGTGAAAGGCGCTGGAGAGCAGCACAGGCGGCAGGATTATCTGAAGTACCTGTAGTTGTAAGAGATTATGACGACCAAAAGGCTAAGGAAATTGCTATTATAGAGAATATACAGAGGACAGATTTGAACCCTATTGAAGAAGCGCTTGCATATAAGAGTCTTATAGAGGAATATAATCTGACACAGGAAGAGTTATCTGATAAGGTTTCAAAGAATCGCTCTACTATCACCAATTCACTCAGACTTTTGAAGCTCAGTAAAAATATACAGCAGTATATGATAGACGGACAGATTTCATCAGGTCATGCCAGAGCACTTTTAAGCCTTGAGGATGAGGGAAAAAGAGAGTTGCTTGCACTGGATATAATGAAGAGAAGTTTAAGCGTAAGAGATACTGAAAAGGCGGCCAAGGCACTGTCAAAAAAGAAAAATGTGGAGCTTTCGGCTTTAACAGAGCCGAGTAAGGAAGATACTGTCAGAGACTTATCACTTTTTTATAAGGAATATGAAGACAGTATTCAAGGAGTACTGGGTACCAAGGTACATATAAATCAAAAAGACAAAAATAAAGGAAGAATAGAAATAGAATATTATTCTCAGGTTGAACTTGACAGAATAATGGATATTTTTAAGACATTAGGATAATGATGATGAATTTTACAATAGATAATAGGATTTTGTTTGGCTTTATCATTGTAGTGGCTATTTTTAACTTTATACTGTTTATATCTATGGTTAGGCATAGAATAAAATACAGAAGACTTTTTAAATCATATGATAACTTTATGACAGGAAAGACCGCTAAGAATCTTGAGGATATTATAATCCTTTTGAGAAAAGATATTCGCAGTTTGAAGAATGAAAACAGACTGAACAGAGAAGCTATAAGAGAACTGAACAAGGTACAAAGGGAATGTTATCAAAAGATCGGCATACTTAAGTATGATGCATTTGAAGGAATGGGAGGAAAGCTGAGCTTTGCACTCTGTATGTTAAACTACAGAAACTCAGGATATATAATAAGCAGTATACATTCAAGAGAGACCACTTTTAATTATATAAGAATAGTTGAGAACGGTCAGACAGATCAGGTACTTTCAGATGAAGAAAAAATTGTTTTGGAACAGGCCTTAGGATATAGGGAGAGATAAAAAAATCCGTACTTTTTTGTACGGATTTTTTATTATAGATTAATATTAGCCAATCTCTTATTTATTTGTGTACCAAGTATAACGGCCACTACAATCTTTACAGCATCTCCTATCAAGAAAGGTACAACGCACAAAAGCAGTGATACGATAAAGCCTTTTCCCTGCTGATATGAAAACCATATTGTGCCGAGAATGTAGCAAAGAGCTAAGCCTGTTATCATTCCGATTACATCAAAAATAATGCCTTTTTTCATATGTATAAAAAGTGAACTTATATAAACTGTAAATAAAAATCCTATTATATAACCTCCTGTAGGACCGACCAGTTTAGATAGACCGCCTGAATATCCTGAGAATACAGGAAGTCCGAATGTACCAAGTAATATAAATATTATTACTGAAACCAGTGCATCTACAGGTGAAAGCACATATGCTGCAAGGTATACGGCCAGTACACCAAGTGAGACAGGCACAGGACTGATAAATAGCGGTATGGAAATCGGTGCCAATATACATAACACGGCTGTCATAAGTGCTACTATCGCCATCTTCCTGACAGAAAAAGTTTTCGACATAAAAATCTCCTATAAAAATAAAATTTGATATTTATAAATATTTGTATTTAACAAGCATAAGAAAATGATATTATAAATACATAATAATGTCAACTAAAAATAATTATAGGTTGACATTAAAAATAAAGATGTAAACTTGTATCCGTATCATATATTGCCGTTAAAATTGTTCGGGTAAGATATATAATGAGTTTAATGAATAAAATTGAAACAAGAAAAGAACCACCTATTTATAAAAACTTCCAAATACAGTGTAGTATAATCATAAAATTATAGTTGAAAGTAATGCAACGTATAAGCAATATAAGACGTTTTAAAATACAAATATAAAAACATGTATATTAAGATAGAACTTAAATTTATTCAAGATGAAGATCTTGACTTTCTGATGAAAGTTTATTCTTTAGTAGATTTTTACTGGTATTTAACATTTGAAAATGTTACTATATACGAGCGAAGTTATATAAAGTATAACTTTTTGTAATATGACAGAATATATTACAGCTTTGGTGTACTAAAAAATTAGGAGATAGAGATGAGTGTAAGGAGAAGAAAGACTGATTTTTTTTTATATGTACTTTTTTTGATGCTGTTGGCATCCTTTGCCTTTTATCCGAATGAAGTAAAAGCAACAGGCACAGGAGCTACTGCAACAGAGATTGTATACAACGATACAAGTCAAACTGTATCGGAGCCGGGAAGATTGGAATCTTTTTGGCTTAATATAAGTGTATCAGGTGGAACTTATTCAGAACCATATTCAATACTTTATTTGAAAAGAAATGAATTTGACAGACCTGATGTCAATCAATTCAGATCCAATACTATAAAAAGTGCCACATTGACAAATGACGCTACATATTGGAAAGTAAAAATAGTTTACAATGTGCTCTCACCGGGACCGAGAATAGGAAATCCGTTTAGAATTTCCATGATAAACGGTAAATTTGCAAACGGTGAGACAGCTACTATTGAAACAAGACTTTTTACAAAAGACGGTGTGGAACTTGCAAATTCAAGCAAACAGCTTACCGCACAGACTTATGTAATGGGTATTAACAGTAATGATGACGGAAACATAAGAGGTTGGACTAAGGGCGGTAGTGACACTTTGGTTCAGGTAACTGACGATCAAACAGATGCCACTCATACACATCTAAAGAACGGATTTACAGATACTTGGTACAGTTATGCTCAAAACGGAAAAAAGCATGTGAACGATACTGAGGTGAACGGTTATAACTATGGTGTGGACAGAAGGAAAAAAAGAACCGTTCTGTCATTGCTTCCGGGTATGATATGGGATCCGAGTTTGCCTGACAATAGTGATTGGACCTATGATCCGGTTAATCACACTATTACAAAAGATACAGTAACAAATCCGGGTGCACCAAGCTATATGTTAAAGTTTACAATAAAGCATGACGGTACTCAAACTGTAAATGAAAACAGATATACGGACGTTTTTATACCGCAGACCAATTATCTTGTAAATGATGACGGCACTGTGGATCTTGGTACTGAGAGAAAGTCTAAAGTTTATAAGTCATATAAGTACACACAAAAGTTGTATCTTACAAAGAGAAACGTATTTCCTGAAACTAATGAAAACGGTCAATTAAAAGCATTTTCGTCAGGAGATTTATATACAAATCTTGGTGATAATGACGGCAAGGATAAATGGCTTATAAATGTATCACAGTACTGGGGAGCGGGTAATGTAACAGGCTCCACTACAAGTTTCAGGTCCATAAAGGACACTCCGCATGAGAATGTGGATTTCCAAGGATACGGACTTAGAGTGTTTGAGTTGATGTTTGATGCCGCAAATCGTGCAAAGCTTTCTCACAATAAGCTTATAGGTATAAATGATGACAATACAGAGGAAGTGATTGATACAAATATACCTTATACCGCAGTGAACAATACTGATGAGTATTATAAGTGGAATACCGAAAATATGATTACGCCTAAGCACTATAAGTCAATACGACTTGATTTTGATGATGATATAACTATTTCGGGATATGGAGAGTATGCAGTAGGATTATTTGTAGAAAGTAAGCTTACAGCTCCGGTGGTGACAGCTATCCAAAACAGAATAAATACAAATAACATATATACCGTATACAATACCGGAGAAGCACTATCAAGCAGCGGTACAAGCTTGAGGTCACAGCTTGTTAGAAGACATTATGCAAAGAATTATGCGAGAATTGAACTGCTTCCGCATTCTCAAAATGTCAACGGTAACCCTAATGTCACAAATGTTCAGTTAGGTGATAATGTACTATATCATGTATACACAAATTATAATTCATATTTGAATGCGGACAGAACGGTAGACAATGCCAAGCTTATATTCCTGGTAGACCCTGAGCTTGAGTTCAGTACTGCATTACATCATACTTATCAGGCGAAGTACAGATTTACTTTAGATACAACACCGCAGAGAATAGACGACTATAAGGGTACAGGTAAGACAGCCTATGTCTTTAATTTGAATAACTTTACATTGCCGAAGGTTCCGGGTACGTTTAGCGGTGTGGACAGAATGTATTATACCTTCAAGCCGACAACTGCACTAAGTGAAGGTGAGCATACCGTGGAGTCATTCCTAAGCTGGGATAACAACTCAACCGATGCAAGCGGAACCGATCCGAATACAGTTTACTCTTCTACAGTTGTCAATGCACAAAGGGGTATAAGCTTCCTTGATAAATACGATGCAAATAACAACGGAAATACAAATGACAGGCTCTCATACCTTTCCTTTAAATTTAACTTTGTACCGCCAAGAGCGGTTATCCTCACAAAGAAACAAAAGCTTGCCACAGATACCACATATAAGAGTACTATAAAAGCGGAAAAAGGAGATATCGTAGAGTATAAATTATCTGCATGGAATAATTCCATTGATAATGCAACGGCAGTTAATATCATGGACATTCTCCCATATGCCAATGATAAGGCGATAGTAAAGGATGACAGTGGAAACTATGTAAGCCGAGGTTCAAAGATGTATCCTGTTTTGCAGGGACCTGTAAGCGCACCGAGCGGATATAGTGTTTATTATTCTACAGATGCTCCGGCAGGTACAATCGAAGGAAATGTAGGTGCAAACTGGGTACCTGCATCGGCTGTTACAGACTGGTCAACTGTCACCATGTTTAAGGCGGTGATGAATACAAGCTACAGGCTGACTCCGGGAAGTACGGATGATTTTACATACTCCGTAAAGATACCTGAGACTAAGGAACTTGATGCTGATGCAAGTGCCAACAACTCTGTAGCGTCATGGTATGGAAACAACTTAACAGGTGCCTCCGAGTCAACAGTATCAAAGGTGGGTATAAATAAATATCTTATATCAGGTAAAGTTTATTACGATGTGGATGAGAACAATGAGTTCAATACAGGAGATTTTGTAGGAGCAAATAAGCCTGTAAGGCTTGTAAAGATGGAAAACGGTACACCTACAGTGGTGGATACGGTATTTACGGATGCAAACGGTAATTATACCTTTAAGAATAAGATAAGTAATGCCGGAGATTATAAGGTGTATATAGAGATTTTCCCCGGAGATACTATAAGACCGTTAAATCCGAGTACTGTAACAAAGATAGGAAATGAGTTTTCAAGCTATGAGGTATTGCCTTCAAAGCTTAAGGAAAACGAAAACCCTGTCCCGAACATGCACTGGGCGGTGGTGGATGTGTCACTTACAAGGACTGACAATACCAAGATAGAAAACCTCGGATTAAAGACATTGTACTCAAACCTTATAGTAAAGCATATAAAAAGAGATGACAACACGGAGCTTTCGCCTACAACAACTGTAAGGATGCCAAGGTGGACACCGTATACTACAAATCCTGTAACGGATACCTATTATGAGGCTGAGACACCTCTTCCTACAAATAAGGACGGAGAGTACGGTGACAACGACACCACGGTAACCTATTATTATGTAAGAAAGAATGCAGGCGATGTGACTGTACATCACTATGAAGAGAACACCACAACAGAGCTTGCCACAACGGTAGTACTTCCGGGAGCAAATAAGTTCAGATTAAACTATAATACCAATGAAGAAAGTATCACAAACTATGAATTGGTAGCACAGCCGACAAATAAAAACGGAACATATATCTTGTTGCCTCAGACTGTCGATTACTTCTACAGAAGAAAGAATGCAGGAAATATAATTGTCAAGTATCTTGAAACGGGAACAAATAATCCTGTTCACGCTCAAAAGGTATTGTACGGAACGAAAAAGCTTGGACTTAATTACTCTGAGAGTCCTGAGAGTATTACATACTATGAGCTTGATACAACAAACCTGCCTACAAATGACAGCGGAGTGTATACGGTAGCACCGATTACAATCACTTATTACTATAAGAGACAGAATGCAGGTGATGTAACTGCAACCTATGTGGATGTAGATACAAATACGGCACTGCATACTCCTGAAGTACAAAACGGTGCGGGAAAGCTTGGACTTGCCTACGATACGGATGTAAAGAGTTTTACTAATTATACACTTATGGCGGTACCTACAAATAAGTCAGGAAACTTTGATACTACAAATATACTTGTGGAGTATAAGTACAGAAGAAATGATGCAGGAAAGGTAACGGCTACCTATGTGGATGTCGATACGGGAGCGACTCTTCATGCGGACATAGAACAGGACGGAAGCAGAAAACTCGGATTGCCTTATGATACCGATCAAAAGAGCTTCACCAATTATGATCTGATTGCTGTACCAAGTAATAAGAATGGCAACTTTGGGACTGTTCAGATATTTGTAGAATATAAGTACAGAAGACAAAATGCCGGAGACGTAACGGCAACCTACAAAGATGAGGACACCGGGGATATACTTCATGCTCCTGAAGTACAAAGCGGAGCAAGAAAGCTTGGACTGCCTTATGATACGGACCAAAAGGTATTTAATTACTATGACCTTATAACTGTGCCTACAAACAAAGCAGGAAACTTCATAACAGGAAGTATACTTGTAGAGTATAAGTACAGAAGGCAGAATGCCGGAAATGTAAGAGTAAGACATCTGGATGCAATAACCAATGCACCTCTTGTAGCTGAAGAATTCTTGGACGGAAGCAGAAAGCTTGGACTAAACTACACCACACAGGCAAAGAGCTCTACCGACCTACCGAACTATGAGCTCTTTGGAGGAATACCTGCCAATGCAAACGGAGTATATACTGCAGGAAGTGATATCATAGTCAAATATCTTTATCAAAGAGAGAATGCAGGAAATGTAATAGCTACTTATAAAGATGAGGCCGACGGACATGAGCTTCATCCTCTTGTAGGACAAAGCGGAGCCGGAATGTTGGGACTTGCCTACGATACCGAAGCAAAGAGTTTTGACAACTACGACCTTATAAGTATTCCTACCAATAAGTCCGGAACATTCTCACATAGTAATGTATTGGTAGAGTATGTATACAGAAGAAAAGATGCAGGAGCGGTAAGAGTAAATCATATCGAAGCGGGAACCGGAGAGGTACTGCACAGCCCAAGTGTACTTGACGGAAGCAGGAAACTTGGACTTACTTATACTACAAACAGTGAAAATATAAACTTCTACGATTTGGTAGGTGCACCTGCCAATGCAAACGGAATCTTTACGGTAGGAGAACAGGTAGTAAACTATGAGTACGCAAGAAAGAATGCGGGAGATGTAGTTGTACGCCATCTCTCAAAGTATGACGGAAGTGAGCTTATAGCAAATGAAGTACTTGACGGAAGCAGAAAGCTTGGACTTACATATACTTCAAATGCGGCAGATATTGATTACTTTGAGATAGATACAGCTCCTTCAAATAAAGACGGAATATATACAACATTGACACAGACTGTAAACTATATCTACAGAAGAAAGAATGCAGGAAGTGTAAAAGCGCTATATGTGGATGAAGAAGGAAATGAGCTTGCAAACAGTGAAGTATTATCGGGAGTTGAGAATGCAGGATTACCTTATAATACTGTAGCAAAGAGTATAACCCACTATGAGCTTGTAAGTATGCCTAATAATGCAAGCGGAGTATTTAGTGAGAATGAACAGACGGTTACCTATGTATACAGAAGAAAGAATGCAGGAAGTGTAAAAGTATTCTATATAGACGGTGACAGCGGAAGTAACCTTGCAGAACCTAAGATTCTTGACGGAAATAAAAAGCTTGGACTTTCATATACTACAGAGCCTGAGAATATAGAGTTCCATGACCTTATAAGTATGCCTGCAAATAAAGACGGAGTATTTACAGATGAAGAGCAGACTGTTACTTATGTGTACGGAAGAAAGAACGCAGGGAATGTAACGGTTCATTATGTAAATACCGCACATCTTAGGATAAGGAATGATGATATCTTAGACGGAAGTAAAAAACTCGGATTGCCGTTTACAACAAGCGCTGTGGAGATTGCAGGATATCACTTTACAATGGTGGAAGGAGTAAACTTCGGAATACTCGGCTTACCTGATCAAAGTGTAAATAACGGAATATTCAAAGAGGGAGCACAGGAAATAACTTATGTATACCGAAAAGATCCGAGTGTAGTAATCACACCTACAAAGCCTGTACCGGCTACACCAAGTAATATAGCAGATCCGAGAGACTGGAACAGAGACTTTATTATAAGACCGGGAATAGCGACATCATCAGTAGCTACAAGGTCAAATACAAGTAGAGGAGGATCATCGGATTCAACACTAAGACCTGCAAAGACAATAAAGCTTATAGATAATACAACAATTGATAAGAGGGATGAAAACCCGACAAATCTGAATCCTGTAACACCGGAGCCACCAAAGAAGGCGAATATGGTAGTACCGCAGGATGAGAACAGAGCTAAAAAGCTGCCTGTTCCAAAGACTGCGGATGAGAATAATACATATATCTATTTGATGATGCTTATAATATCATTAGCAGCTTTGATAAAACTTAGAAGAAAAACAAAATAAAATCTTTTACCCCGGCCGTTTAGGTCGGGGATTTTATTGTATCAGCTAAAAATAAAGTAAATCGGCCGCTTTGTAAGAAAACCGTCAGAATTACAGAAGTGAATGGTATTGACAATGTGCGGTTCTTTTAGTAACATTAAATACTGTGTAAATAGGCGATGGTATTTACACACAGTGAATATGCGATGGTATTCACAAATAACAAAAATGTAAAGCAACCAATAAAAAAGGAGGAAAAAGGAATGCCAACATTTAACCAGTTAGTTAGAAAAGGCAGACAGACTTCAGTTAAAAAGTCAACAGCTCCTGCTCTTCAGAAGGGATTCAACTCACTTCACAAGAAGTCAACTGATATTTCTTCACCACAGAAAAGAGGAGTATGTACAGCTGTTAAGACTGCAACACCTAAGAAGCCTAACTCAGCGCTTCGTAAGATTGCCAGAGTTCGTCTTTCTAACGGAATCGAAGTAACAAGCTATATCCCTGGAGAGGGACATAACCTTCAGGAGCATAGCGTTGTGCTTATCCGTGGAGGTAGAGTAAAGGACTTACCTGGTACAAGATACCATATTATTCGTGGTACTTTAGATACAGCAGGTGTCGCTAACAGAAAACAGGCCCGTTCAAAGTACGGTGCTAAGAGACCGAAAGATAAGAAATAAGAAAAAAGTTAGTCTTTAAAAAGGAAGCAAAGCTTTCAAATTAGATAGTGCCGATTTTTTGTTGGTTGCAAAAAATATAGGCACGAGGACGCAAAAAGCGAGTACCTGAGATCTAATTAAATATTAAGGAGGGAAGAAACGTGCCACGTAAAGGACATACACTAAAAAGAGATGTATTAGCAGATCCTTTATACAATAACAAGGTAGTTACAAAGCTTGTAAATACTATCATGTTAGACGGTAAGAAGGGTGTTGCACAGAAGATTGTGTACGGAGCATTTGACAAGGTTTCCGATAAGACAGGAAAGGATCCTGTAGAGGTTTTCGAGGAAGCTATGAACAATATCATGCCTGTACTTGAGGTAAAAGCGAGAAGAATCGGTGGAGCTACATATCAGGTTCCTATCGAGGTAAGACCTGAGAGAAGACAAGCTCTTGCTCTTAGATGGCTTACATTCTTTTCAAGAAAAAGAGGCGAGAAGACACAGATTGATCGTCTTGCAAATGAGATAATGGATGCGGCAAACAATACAGGCGCCGCAGTAAAGAGAAAAGAAGATATGCATAAGATGGCAGAGGCTAACAAGGCATTTGCTCATTATAGATTCTAATAGGAGGAAACCAATTGGCTGGAAGAGAATATCCTTTAGAGAGAACCAGAAATATTGGTATCATGGCTCATATAGATGCCGGTAAAACCACACTTACTGAGCGTATCCTATATTATACTGGTGTAAATTATAAGATCGGTGATACCCATGAGGGTACCGCTACAATGGACTGGATGGAGCAGGAAGCAGAGAGAGGTATTACAATTACTTCAGCTGCTACAACTTGCCACTGGACATTACAGGAATTTAACAAAGTAAAGCCGGGTGAGAAGGAAAATCGTATAAATATTATCGATACTCCGGGACACGTTGACTTTACAGTAGAGGTAGAGAGATCACTTCGTGTACTTGACGGTGCCGTAGGTGTGTTCTCTGCAAAAGAAGGTGTTGAGCCGCAGTCTGAGAACGTATGGAGACAGGCTGATACATATCATGTACCGAGAATGGCATTCATCAACAAGATGGACGTTATGGGTGCAGACTACTATGCAGCTGTTGAGCAGATTCATACAAGACTTGGAAAAAATACAATCATGCTTCAGATCCCGATCGGAAAAGAAGATGATTTCAAGGGAATCGTTGATCTCTTTGAGATGAAAGCTTACATCTATAATGATGACAAGGGTGATGATATTTCAATCATTGATATACCTGACGAGGTAAAGGACGAGGCTGAATTATATCACGGCGAGCTTGTTGAGAAGATTTGTGAGCTTGATGATGACCTTACAATGATGTATCTTGAGGGTGAGGAGCCTTCAGTTGAGCAGCTTAAGGCAGCACTTAGAAAGGGAACTTGCGAGAACAAGGCTATTCCTGTTTGCTGCGGTACAGCTTATCGTAACAAGGGTGTGCAGAAGCTTATCGATGCTATCGTTGAGTTCATGCCTTCACCGCTTGATATCCCTTCAATAAAGGGTGTTGATCTTGACGGAAATGAAGTTGAGAGACATGCTTCAGATGAAGAGCCTTTCTCAGCTTTGGCATTTAAGATCATGACAGATCCTTTCGTAGGAAAGCTTGCATATTTCAGAGTTTACTCAGGAACACTTAACGGCGGTTCATATGTGCTTAACGCTACAAAGGGTAAGAAGGAGAGAGTCGGTCGTATCCTTCAGATGCACGCAAATAAGAGAACCGAGATTGACAAGGTTTACTCAGGAGATATTGCAGCCGCAGTTGGATTTAAGGTTACAACAACCGGTGATACAATCTGTGACGAGCAGCATCCTGTTATCTTAGAGTCAATGGACTTCCCTGAGCCGGTTATCGATATCGCTATCGAGCCTAAGACCAAGGCAGGTCAGACAAAGATGATAGATGCTCTTGCAAAACTTGCTGAAGAGGATCCTACATTCAGAGTTAAGACAGATACTGAAACAGGACAGACCATTATATCAGGTATGGGTGAGCTTCACCTTGAGATTATCGTAGACAGACTTCTTAGAGAGTTCAATGTAGAAGCAAATGTAGGTGCACCACAGGTTGCTTACAAAGAGACATTTACTAAGGCTGTTGACGTTGATTCCAAGTATGCAAGACAGTCAGGTGGTCGTGGTCAGTACGGTCACTGTAAAGTTAAGTTCGAACCGATGGATCCGAACGGAGAAGAGACATTCAAGTTCGAATCTACCGTTGTCGGCGGTGCTATTCCTAAGGAATATATACCTGCTGTCGGCGAGGGTATCGAGGAAGCTACAAAGTCAGGTATTCTTGGCGGATTCCCGGTACTTGGTGTACATGCAAATGTATATGACGGTTCATACCATGAAGTCGATTCATCAGAGATGGCATTCCATATCGCAGGTTCTATGGCATTCAAGGATGCTATGAGCAAGGCGGGCCCTGTACTTCTTGAGCCTATCATGAAGGTCGAAGTTACAATGCCTGAGGAATATATGGGTGATGTTATCGGTGATATCAACTCAAGAAGAGGTCGTATAGAGGGTATGGAGGATATCCCAAGCGGTAAACAGGTAAATGCATTCGTTCCGCTTTCAGAGATGTTCGGATACTCAACAGACCTTCGTTCAAGAACACAGGGTCGTGGAAACTACTCAATGTTCTTTGAAAAATATGAGCAGGTTCCAAAGTCTGTTCAGGAAAAAGTTCTTAA
>CAUQKD010000009.1:0-20738 GCA_963518365.1 uncultured Lachnoanaerobaculum sp.
CTTGTGCTAAAGCCGTCAAGTGATAAAAGTGAACTGATTGCAAATGAGATACAAAGAGAGTATAGTGATAGGGTAAGGGTAGTGATTCAAGACGGAGACGGACTTTCAAATGCAAGAAATGTTGGACTAAGATATGCAATTGGTGATTATGTAGCCTTTTTTGACAGTGATGACTATATAGATGCTACAGCGTTTTCAGATCTTATGCAAAGCTTGGAGATTAGGATGCCCGTAGATGCGGTTATCTCAGATTATTATATAGTTGGAAACTCAGATAATATCTCACAGGTTGATACTATTGAAGGTGAAGAGCTTATATATGATAACGTATATCTTGAGGTATTCCTTAAAAAGAGGAGAAACTACTGGAATGTATGGCAGTATGTCTTAAGAAGAACTTTTCTTCTTGAAAATAGGTTGTTTTTTTTGGAAGGAGTTTACAGCGAAGATATTGAGTTTGCTACCGGAGTTATATTGACGGCAAAGAGGTTTGCCTTCTATGGAAAACCGTATTATTACTATAGGATTGGTAGAGAAGGCTCACTGGCCAATAAAGTTACATTAAAACATGTAGTTGACTTGATGGATATGCTTGAAATAAGTATGAACAGAGTGAATAGTTGTGATGTATATTTGAAGGATATTATAAGAGATAAACTTTCATTGCAGTATACACTTTCATTTGTCATGATCTTTGATGTAGATAACAATGAAAGTGAGAAAGCAGTAGATATAATAGAAAGTAAAAAAAAATTATATAAAAATAGTAGAAATAGTCTTTTTAAAAAAACAATATTGAAACTTGGTGCCTTAAATGGTGCAAGGATTTTAATATTTGTTAGGATGATAAGAAGAAGATTTCTTAATATACACTAAAAATTTAATTGAAAATGGTATAGGAGGGAATATGGACAAAAGAGAGCCTTTAGTTTCTATTGTGATGCCTATCTACAATTCGGAAACATACCTTGATGAAGCAATACTTAGTATAATTCATCAGACATATCAGAATTGGGAGTTGCTTGTTATTAATGAGTTCGGATCTAATGAAGAGGGTAAGAGGATTATAAATCGCTATGCCACTATAGATTCCAGAATTAGATTGATACAAAATAGTAAAAGATTAGGCATAGCCGAATCATTAAATGAGGGGCTTAGGCAGGCAAAGGGTGAGTATATAGCACGTATGGATGGAGATGATATATCACTTCCAAAGCGAATAGAAAAACAGGTTGAGTTTATGGAGGAGAATAATGATATTCTCCTTTGTGGTGTGCAAGTAGAAGTATTTGGAACTCAAAGGATGGAGTGGAAATTAGAAACAGATCCTAAACAAATCAGATCAGATTTGTTAATATATACACCTTGCGTACACCCAACAATATTTTTTAGACGCGATGTTATAGATAAGTTTGGTGTTTTTTATAATAAGGCTTATAAAGCTTCAGAAGATTTTGATTTTTTAACAAGAGTCTTAGAGTTTGGAGATATTGCTAATTTAGAGGATATTCTTTTGAGATATCGCTTATATGGGACTAATGCTACGTTTGTTAATAATAATATTGGTTATAGAATATATAGCGATGTTATGGAAAGACAATTTAAAAGATTAGGTATGGATTTTACCTGTGAGGAGATAGATTTAATATCTATTCATTATTCGTTAAAGGGTCTTGAAGGTATTGAAGTTTTAGAAAGTATGGTAAGACTTGATTTGCTTCTTAAAAAGATTTTCTACCATTGCTATATGAAAGATAAGTCTAATTTATCATATGTTTTTAAAACATTACACAGGCGTTTTAAAGAGGCTTATGATTGGTTAGACGATACCTGTAAGAATTACGATAGAGAAAAGGCTACAAATATATATAAGAATTCTGTATTCTTTCATGAAGAACTTTATACCCAAACAAAGTTTGCAAGCGATAACCCAAGGGTATCGGTATTATTGCCTGTATACAACAGTGAAAAATACATTGCAGAGGCTTTGTGGTCGGTACTTGAACAAACATTCAGCGATTTTGAAGTTATAATTTTGAATGAATATGGCTCCAATAAAGAGGGTGTTGAAGTTATAAATATGTTTGAGGATGATCGTATTCGTTTTATAAATAATGAAAAGCGACTTGGGTTGGGGGAGTCTCTTAATTTAGGAATTAGAGAAGCCAAAGGTGAGTATTTAGCCAGAATAGATGCAGATGATTTGGCAAGAAGTGATAGATTTGAGCTACAAGTAAAGTTTTTAGATAGAAATAAAGACTATGGTTTATGTGGCAGTAGGCAACATCATTTTGGAATAAATACAGATTTTGTACACGAGGTTCCGGAAGGGCATGATGATATTAAGGCTGCATTGATTTATGGATGCGAAATATGTCATTCAACTATAATGATGAGAAAAAGTTATTTCATATCAAATAATTTATTTTATGACAATACAAAAAAAGCAGAAGATTATGAATTATGGACAAGAGCGGTACATAAGTTTAAGTTCCATAATTTAAAAGATGTTTTGGGAGAATATAGGATAGGAGCAGAGAATATAACAGAGAGCAAATTTGATGCTCTTGCAGTGGAGTCAGGTATCATTGCTGCGAACAATATATCAACGTATTTGCATGTAGATATTCCGAAAGAGCATATTCCATTTTTAGGTGGGTGGAAAAACAAATTCGCAGAAGTGGAAGATGAGTGTAGGAAAAAGGCACTTGAAGTAGAAAAAAATATTTTAAATGAGATGGTAAGGAATAATAAAAAGTTCGGTGTATATAGTGACTCAAGTTTACTAATGGTTATTAATAGGAGATGGAGATGGGTGCTAGGAGATTACTATTACGGATACGAGGTGAGGGATATTTTGGATATTGATTCACTGTTTAAGATAAGTATAAATATGGCACCTACCAAAGAAGAGAATATGAGTAGATTTTCAATAAAACAGTGGATTAAAGGTATTATAAAGTTGCTGTATTCTCCATTTAAACATGGAATCAAGTATCGTATCAGGAGACAACTATGGGATCTGGATGGACATCTTCATGACTCTACATATGATATAAAGAACACTGTGTGGGATATAGAAGGTAGACTAAAGGATTACATAAAAGATAACCTTGGAGATAAGGAAGAAGATCATATTGAAGAAAGTGTATACGAGCGTATAAATGATTTGGAAGTGAAAATAAATACTATGATGGAATTTATTGAGCTTAAGCTATCTTCACATGAAAGTATAACTAATGAGAATATATCAAAGTCAAAAGATGATATAGCTGTACAATTAGATGAGAGGGTATGGAAGGCTGAAAAGACACTAGGAGAACAGCTGGATGCCAGGGTATGGAAGGCAGAAAAGACACTAGGAGAGCAGCTGGATGCAAGAGTATGGAAGGCTGAAAAGACGCTAGGAGAGCAGCTGGATGCAAGAGTATGGAAGGCTGAGAAAACTATAGGAGAGCAGTTTGATGGCAGAATGTGGAAGGCGGAATGTAGTTTAAATCAGTCTATTGAGGATAAGCTGTGGAATTCTAATCTCTACTTAAAAAAGGAAATCTTAAGTAGAATTTGGATTTTACGTAGAATGTTATCCAGCATAGAAGAAAAGGAAGTTCAGAATGATGGGCTTGCGACTACATCTATTTACGGGTGGAATTTTTATGAAGCGAACCAGTATGGCTCTTTTATATCTGCTATTGAGGTATTTAAATATTTTATACCAAAGTATAATCCAAGTAGTATAGTTGATTTTGGATGTGGTACAGGGACATGGTTGGCCGCGGCAAAACAAATCAATAGGGATATTGAAGTTGTGGGTGTAGATGGTGATTATGTAGACAGAAACATGCTAATGATAAATAAAAAAGAATTTTTACCAAGAGATTTAACTAGAGAATTGAATTTAAAAAGAAAATTTGATTTGGCGATGTCATTAGAAGTAGCTGAACATTTAGATGAGAAATATGCAGATGTTTTTGTTGATACATTGTGTAGACATTCAGATATAATTCTTTTTTCAGCAGCACATTTAGGGCAAGGAGGAGATGGACATATTAATGAACAACCGATAGAATATTGGATAAATAAGTTTGAAAAAAGGGATTATGTATGGAATGATATAAGGGAAATATTTAAAAATAATTATGACATTGAACCATGGTATAAAGATAATATTTCTCTATTTATAAAACGAAGATAATATTATTAATTAATAAGGGTAGCAAAATGAAAATTGAAAAACAGAATGGTCTTATAGGCATGAGGGTAATCGCTACCCTTGGTATTGCACTTTATCATTTTCAGTTGAGTTTTCCTTTTGTAGAGGGAAAGCAGATAATGGCGACGACGTATTTATTTGTAGAGTTATTTTTTGTTATGTCAGGTTTTTTTATGGCATTGACATTGGCAAGAAAAGAAGAAGGATTAATTAAGTTGATGGTAAATAGATTTATTCGTCTATGGCCGGCATATATAACAGGTCTGATATTACTGCCAATAGTTTATACTGTAAAATGGTTTAGTGGGAACTATATTGCCTGGCTGATGGATGGTACACACTTGAAATCTTTTTTAGTTGAAATATTTATGATACAATGTACAGGTATTGCTAAGCTGGACTATATAAATGTACCGGCCTGGTATGTATCTGCGATGTTTGTTGTAACCCCAATTGTATATTCTTTTATAAGGCTCAGGAAGGTTGGTGCATTAATTGCACCTGTAGTGGTAGTTTTATTATATTCAGCAGAGGCTATCATGTACAAATCACCTGATATGGGAACAGATGCTTTTATTTTTACATATGTTCCTGTACCACTTATCAGAGGGTTGGCAGGCATGCTTTTAGGTATGATGACATATTATATATTTGCGGCTTTAAGGGATAGAATTACTAAAATACCGAGTATTGTTATTACAGTATGTGAGAGCATATTAGTATTTTGGATAATTAGAATGTGTGTGTTTAGAGAAAGTAGCCTTGCTGACGGTATTATTCTTATACCTATTATTGGAGTAATAGTTTTGATGATGTCTGAGAATATAGGTATACTTTCGAAAGTGCTTGGAACAAAGAAACTAAATTATTTTGCTGAAATAAGCTATAGCTTTTATATAATGCAGTCGTTTTGCAGTAATTTTCTGTTATGTTTTTTGCCGGATATTAAACAACCATATTCAACAATAGCATATTTAATGTTAAATTTTGGAATGGCAGTAATAGTTCATGAAGTATTTGAGCGAAGTATTTCAGCCTTTTTAAAAAATAGAATTAATTATAGAAGGAGTGCATAGTATATGCATATAAAATTATGATTATTGCACAGACACCATTTAGAATGTCCTTCTTTGGTGGTGGGACAGATTATGAAGGATTTTTCAAGGAATATGGTGGAACAGTTATATCTACTACTTTTGATAAATACTGCTACACTACTATTCGTCATCTTCCTAGGTTTTTTGATTATTCAAATGAAATAGTCTATGGAACTATGGAAAGGACAAAATCGGTTGATGAGATACAGCATCCGGCTGTGAGAAATATTATGAAATATTTGGATATGCATGAGCTTAGGGTAGTGTATGAAGCAGATCTTCCTGCAAGATCCGGACTTGGAACCAGCTCATCTTTTGCTGTGGGGCTATTGAATGCATGTTATGCACTTAAAGGTAAATATGTAGATAAAAGGAAGCTTGCTGATGACGCAATTTATATAGAGAGAGTTCTATGTAATGAGGCAGGTGGTATACAAGACCAAATAGCAGCATCATTTGGTGGATTTAATCGTATTGATTTTAGCTCGGATGGATATACAGTATCACCTGTTGTGTTTTCTACAGATAGAAAAAAAATACTTTGCGATAGGTTGATGTTGTTTTTTACAGGGTTTTCCAGGTTTTCAAGTGATATTGCAAAGAGCCAAATTAAGGCGACAAAGGATAAGACGAAAGAGCTTTTAGAGATGAAGGCATTAGTTGATGATGTGCAAAGACTTCTTGTTTCAGATTCAGACATGAATGAGTTTGGAAGATTGCTGGATTATACTTGGAAGCTAAAGAGGGGTATTACATCAGATATTAGTAACAGTAGTATTGACACGCTATATAAGAAGGCAATAGATGCCGGTGCAACAGGAGGAAAATTACTTGGTGCAGGTGGCGGAGGATTTCTGCTATTCTATGTAGAGCCGGAATATCAAGAAAATGTTAGAAGAGTACTTGAGGATTTGATTTATGTTCCATTTGAATTTGAAAATGAGGGAGCTAAAATTATGTACTTTAGACCTGAATACTTTGATTTGAAGACTATGAAAGAAATACTGTAGTTTTATATGTAATTTATTGCTATTTTTGACTAAGGTAGAATGAATTTGTCAAATAAAGAAATATTTCATGTGGTTTATTTAACCTGGACAATAAGGGGAAGTTTGTACTTAGTGAAATGTTTTCTTGTAATGGTATTTAGATGTTGTTTTAGAATGAAACTGTAGGGGATATACTAATATGTTAGAGACTATAAAGAAATTTTCAAAAGATAGGGTAGTAGTGAGTATATTGATAAGTCTTTGTATCTTTCAAATATTAAGTGGCGTGCTTGTTCCTAGATTTAAAGATGAAGAAAGAGAGATTCGTATAGAGGCTACCGGAAGAAAGAATGAAAAATCTGAAAGTAATGGTGTCCAGATACAAAAGATTTTAGTAGATGGAAAGAAAGAAATTTTACCAGTGGATTTTTTTGAGATAACGAGTTGGGATGCAGGTGAAGGTGGAACATTAACTTGGAATCCATTTAAAGCTAGAAGCAGTGTCATAGATACGAAAGCCAAATTTAGGAGTTTAAAGATAGGGTTAACAAAAGAAGGGTATTCCGGTGTGGCAAAAGTTTATGTTGATAATACACTGGTAAAAGAAGTGGATTTATATTCAAAAAAGCCTGAGATAGTTTATGTAAATATAGATGGTATGAGTAATGACTCTACTATGGTATATATTTTAAAGTCTGTATTACTGTTTGCGCTATTGCTCTTGCTTAGCTACATTGTAAGCTATTTTTTCAGAAAAAAGTCCAGACTATCAAAAGAAGATATTGTAGTCTCTTGTAGTTTAGGGTTTATAGCCTCTTTGATCTATGTTGTGGAATATTCATTAAGCATACTATTTTTAAATGTTGCTGTAATGAGTATATCCATCTTTGTGTTAGTATTTATTATATGTATGCGTATTATAGATATAGAGCATTTACATAGGATCATAGTAGGAAGTCATAAGAAAATACTTTTTGCACTGTTGATTTTGATATGTGTGTTGGTTCCGGTATTTAATACTGTAAACAGTAGTAAAACAATAAAAGAAGAGCTGAAAAATTATACAGAGAATATGTCGAGTATCCCATTGATTTCCGGAAAATCTCTTAAACAAAATGTTAATATATTTGGTAAGGCTAAAAAGTTGTATATTAATATTGAAAATAGGGATAATAATGAAGGTAATTTCATAATACGCGCAGTTCAAGGTAAGAAAAAAATAGAATGGAATGTGCAAGGTATAGACTGTAATAATAAGGATAGTATAGAGTTGGGCCTGACAGATTTATCATCAGGTGAGTTCTTTCTCTATATTGATACAGATTATACAGATGCAGATAAAAGCGTAAGAGTGTTATCTTCCGAGGATACTAGATTTGGAAAGTTTGAAGAGAGTGGTAAGATAATTAGTGATGAAAACTTATGTATGTCATTAGAGTTATCTAAGGAACAGGCTTACTACATACCACAAATGATAGCATTTGTGTTGTTATCAATTGTATTGATATTGGCAATAGTAAATGTTGTAAGAAGTAAAAATAATGATAAACTGATATTTATATTAGTAGCAGTAGCAGCTTTTTTGGTATATTCTATTAGAAATACTATGTTTTCTTTAGATGCACAGCCTATTCATGAGACAGGAAGTAATTTCTTTTTACAGACATATGAACGAGGTTTTGTTGGTAGCTTTCTTATATCGGATTATGTATATTGGCCACTGTTTACAAGGTTAATATCAGATGTAATAGTCCTACTATTAAAACAAAGAAAGTGGGCGATACTTTTTTTAAATTGTTCAGCCGGAATAATTGCGGCATTAAATTGTGGTTTGATTAATTTGAAGGTATTTCGTATTAATCTGGGAAAGTATGAGAGATTTGTATTGTCACTAATATTTGGTCTATCACCACTTTTTACTACAGATGAGTTACTACATTTTCACAATTGTGCATACTGGAATTTTATATTACTGACCTTGTTGCTTACGATAGATTGGAACAAGATAAAGAAGTATCAATTTGTTTTGGCACTTGGATCATCATTGATGATTTTGTCAAAGATTGTATTTGTTGTCATGTTACCGGTTTATCTGGTCGTGCTTGTTTTCCTGATTGTAAAAAAGAATATAAAAGCAAATAAAAGATTTGTTTTATATCTTGTATTAAATATTTGTATGACAATGTTATCGGTAGTATACACATATATATTATTATCAAGGGTGAATTATTTTAATAATACTGTTGGATTTGGGGAGAGACTTGTAGATGTTATAAAACAGGTTCCTTTGTACTACTTCAGGACATTATATGTGCCAATCAAGTATCTATTTAGTGGTCAAAATATTAATCCATATGTATTTATTATAGTAGCCACTTCAACAACAGTACTTTTGGCTGTATGGATAGCTGGTAATGGAGTAAATAAGTATTGTAAAAATAATGATATTAAAGATGCATGGTATGAGTTGATGATGCTGTTTTATCTGCTTTTATCAATTATAACAGCGGGTATTTTAGTATACACCAACAAAGACATGGCCATGAATATAGATACATTATTTACAGATGATTTTGTCTACGGTAGAACAAACTTTATAATTATAATTGAGGCAATGATTTTTATAACAATGTTGTTGAAGTACATTTTTAAGAGTAAGGATATTGTGTCAAGCATAGTTATATCATTTGCATCATTACTATTTTTAGTTCCGTTTGATATATCGCCTAGTATGTATAGACTGTCAAATTGGTCTCAGCAGTATAGAGAGCTGTATCGTACTGGTTATAGTATACCTGTAGTGTCGGGAGGAGATTTGTTTATGCTTAAAAATGCTTATACCGGATATATTGGAGGTGATGACAGTAGATACAAAGGAGAATATAATTATATATATTCATCAAAAACTATAAAAGAGATAGACTCTAATAAGATAGTGTATAGTGTAGATCTTTCAGATGTTGAGAAAATAAAGGATAGAGACATACTGGAAGTCTATGCTAGAAAGAGTATAGTCTTACAATCATCTGATTCATATGTGTTGATAAAAGATATAAATGGAAATGTTATAGCTAAGGTAGATGCAGTATCAGGTAAAGACAGGCAGTCGTTAAGTTACTTTTTACCAGATGGAATAAAGAATATTGGAAGTTTGGAGTTTTATTATACTAAGGATAATGCTCCATATCCATTGTTACCGGAAATATATTTGGGAATAGAAGGTGAGTATCAAGAATAGTTTTATAAATAACGCAAAGATTTAGGTTACATGTTAAAATATGTATTTATATTACTATTTAATCTGTATTAAAGGTATTGTTTTATTTAACATCGTATGTTAATGATATATGAAATAAGATTGGTAAGGAAGCACATTGATATGATAGAAAAGCTTAGAGGGATTGTACATAACAGAACAGCTATAAGTATATTATTGAGTCTATTTGTTTTTCAGTTAATAAGTGGACTTTTTGTTCCTAGATATAATATTACTGATATGAATATACGTATAGAGGCTACTGGAGAAAAAAATATAAGTTCCAAGAGCAATGGAGTTCAGATAAAAAGTGTTTTGGTAGATAATACTAAGAAAGTTTTACCAAAGGATTTTTTTGGTGACACAAGTTGGTTACATGGAGAAGATGAATACCTGACTTGGGTTGAATACAAAGCTATGAGTAACTCTATATCGGCTAAAGGTGAATTTAGAAGTTTAAGAATTTCATTAACAAAGGAAGAATACTCCGGTAAAGCGAAGGTATATGCAAATGATAAGTTAATAAAAGAGGTCGATTTATATTCAGAAAGACCCGGAACTGTTTTGGTAAATATAAATGGTAATGGTAGTAGTTCTGCTTTAGTATATTTTTTGAAATTATTTGCATTATTTGTCTTAATATTTGCAATAGCCTATATATCATGTTATTTTTATCAAAAGTCTATAAAGTTTACAGATGTTCAGCTTATGATAGTATATAGCTTTGGGGTATCAGTTGCTATGGTATACATAATATGTATTTCTAGGAGTGCTGAATTACTAATGACTATTGGACGTGGTATATCAATTTTTGGACTAATATCTATTATATGCACGCAGCTTATAGATGTTAGGAGATTTATTGGTTTTGTAAATAAAAAATATAGAAAGGTAATATTTTCGTTTGTAGTGTTGGCCTGTATTATTGTTCCTATATGGCATACACTTAATGAAAATAAAATCATTGAAGAAAAAATTGAAAATACAACAGATGATGTATCAGAAATCTCATTGACATCTGGTGTTGGTTTAAAGCAATATGTATCTAATTTATTAGGTAAGCCCGGTAAATTAGATATAAAGATAGAGAATAGAAGCGATAATGAAGGAAGCTTTACTATTTATGCTATTCAAAATGAAAGGAAAATAGAATGGGATATACAAGGTATAGATTGTAATGATAAGGATTTTATTACACTAGATTTGACAAGCCTACAACCAGGTGATTTTCTGTTAAATATTGATGCAAAAGAAGGCAGTACGGATAAAAGTGTAAGACTGTTATCCTCAGGTGATAAACGTTTTGGAAAACTTGAATACAATAATACTACCAACAATAATAATTTGTGTATGTCATTAGATATTTCTAAGGAATACATTTTTCATAAACAGCAATTAGCTTTATTTACTACATTAGTAGTGACACTCCTAATAGCAATAGGCAATGTTATATATTATGATAATGATATATTAACATTTATACTTGTATCTATAGCTGCGTTTTTAGCATATTGTATCAGATATCCCATGTATTTTTTGGATGCACAGCCTATTTTGGAAAGTGGAAGTAATTTTTTCTTACAAACATATGAACGTGGTTTTGAAAAAAGTCTTTTTTTAGAGGATTTTGTGTATTGGCCATTGTTTACAAGATTGCTATCGGATGTAGTGGTTTTTTTATTCAAACAGAGAAAAATGGCGATGTTATCAATAAATATAATAGGTTGGTTAGTTGTTGTATTAAACTGTTCTATGATTAATTTAAAAGTATTCAGGTTAAATTTGAGTAAATATGAAAGATTTGTTTTATCATTAATTTTTGGTTTTGTACCACTTTTTAGTATAGGAGAACTTATCTGTTTCCATGACAGTTCATATTGGAACTTTATTTTTGTAACATTATTTTTGACAGTAGATTGGAAGCAGATAAAGGGATATAAGTATTTTCTTGTGATTTTATCTACGTTGATGCTTATATCAAAAATAGTATTTACTGTAATGCTTCCTGTATACATTGTGATATTGGCTTTTCTTGTGTTGACTAAGCAGGTTAAATATAAGAAAAGTTTTATAATATACTTGATAGTAAGTATTTTTATGTCACTATCATCGATTATATACAGTTATATTCTACTTAACAAATTGAGTTACTTTAGAGGTGAAGATGGTACATTTGCCGAGAGAATTCTGTATATAATAAGACAGACACCTTTATATTATTACAGAGCTTTATATTCTCCTATGGAGACTGTATTTAAGACACAGAATATTGATTCATATATAGCAGTAGTTTTACTGATTATAATAACAGTGTTTGCATTTATGTGGATAGCTTCAAATGGTATTAAGAAGTATCTAAAAAGTAGTAATATTGAGGGTGCACGGGATGAGTTGATAATGCTATTTTATTTATTGCTCTCAATTGCAACAGCGAGTTTTTTGCTATATACTAATAAAGACTTGGCCTTTACCACAAATAATTTGTATGTAGAAGACTTTGTTTTTGAACGAAAAAATTTTATCATTGTAGTTGAGTTTATAATTTTTTTAACTATGTTTTTAAAATATACGTTCAAAAATAAGAATGTAGCGTTAATCGTACCGATTTGTATTATGGCACTGTTGATGCTGGTTCCGTTTAACATAGATATAACTTCTACTACGTTAGCAAATTGGTCTAAACAGTATAAAGAGTTGTACCGTTCAAGTTATGCCATACCGGTAGCGGATGGACCAGATTTCTTCTTATTAAAAAATTCTTTTGTGGGGTATATTGGGGGAGATAATAATAGGTTTACCGGAGAGTATAGCTATATGTATACAGCTAAAACTATAAAGGAGATAGATTATAGTAGAGTTGTGTATAGTTTAGATATGTCTGATGTAGATAAAGTACAAAATAGGAATATATTAGAAATATATGCAAGAAAGAGCGCTATTTTACAGTCACCGGAGTCATATGTTTTAGTAAAAGACAAAAATGGAGAAGTAATAGCTAAGGTATATGCTTTATTTAGTAAAGACAGGCAGGCATTAAGTTATATTTTACCGGACGGAATAAAGAATATTGGTAGTTTGGAATTTTATTATAGTAAAGATAATGCGCCATATCCGTTATTACCGGAGGTGTATTTGGGAATAGAAGGAGAGTATGAGGAATGAGAGAAGAAATTTTAGGCTTGGTTGAGATATCAAAGTATGCAGGTATGCGGGAGGACTTGGTACAGGCCGGCGGCGGAAACACATCAGTTAAAGACGGCGAATATATGTACGTAAAGGCGTCAGGCTGCCAGCTTTCAGAGGTTAGAGATGATTTTGGATATTCAAAAGTAGATTATAAGAAGTTAAAGGGTCTTATGGAAGAGTTTTTGGGTAATGGTGTTGATTATGATAAGGATACGCTTTCAAAAATAGAAAATGATATGCTTAATGCCTGCCTTATAGATGGTAAGCGTCCTTCTATAGAGACTTTTTTACATGCGATGAGTGGAAAGTATGTTATACATTCTCATGCTGTTTTAGTAAATATTTTATTGTCTACTAAGAATGGAATGAAAATTATAAGTGAATTATTTCCGGAGGCTGTTTTTGTAGATTATTATGCGCCCGGGTTGAGACTGGCCATGGCTTGTTACAAAGAGTATAAGAAGGTAAATAAGAGCTTGGATACTGTATTTTTTAAAAATCATGGATTTTTGGTTAGTGGAGATACATATGAAGAAGCCATTGAGAGAAATGAGTATATTGTAAATTCGGTTGCAAAGTATTTAAAAATCAGCAATCAGAAGGAAGTAAAAGTTACTGAAGTTTATAATACAGTCAAAAACCTTTTTCCGGAGTTTTCAGGTATAGTCTATTTGGCACAACATCACAAAGTCTTAGAATATGCTAAGATGTTGGATGGGAAAGAATGGAATCATCGCTTGAGTCCCGACAGTATAGTGTATATAGGGAAGAAAGTATTGTCTGTAAAAAGTGAAGACGATTTTGAAAGTGAGTTGTCAAAGTTTGGAGAGTTGTATGGTATACCGGGGGTTATCATTTTAGATAGACAGGCATATATACTATCTGATAATATTAAAAAGGCGAAAGATATAGAATCTGTATTGGCATGGACAGCAGAAATACTTATTAATAATAATAGTGAGGATATTTGTAGTTTAAAAGAGGATGATATAAACTTTTTGCTCAACTGGGATGCAGAGAAATATAGAAAAGCAATGAAGTAGGAGGAGTTATGCAGATTATTATACCAATGACGGGGTATGGGTCACGTTTTGTGGCAGCAGGTTATAAGGAGTTGAAGCCATTTATAATGGTACAGGGAAAGCCTATCATCCAATGGATTATTGAAGGTATGTATCCAGATGAGAAAAACTTTATCTTTGTGTGTAGAAAAGAGCATTTGGATACACTGCCATATATGAGGGATACACTAATGAAGCTTGCTCCTGAGTGTAAGATTGTCGAAATAGAGGATTGGATAAAAAAGGGTCCTGTTTATGATGTATTGCGTGCATCAGATAATATTGTAGATGATGATGAGTGTATAATAAATTATTGTGACTTTTATATGCAATGGGACTATGAGAAGTTTAAGTCGGATGTAAAAGAGCGTAACTGTGATGGAGCGATTCCATGTTATACAGGTTTTCATCCTCATTTGATACCTAAAATAAATCTATATGCATCTTGTATGAAAGACGGAGATGATAATCTGTTGGAGATAAGGGAAAAATTCTCATTTGAGGATGATAAGACAAAAGCAAAACATTCGCCCGGTGTCTATTACTTTAGAGACGGTAAGACACTAAAGAAATATTCAAAGGAACTTGTTGATAGCGGTAAAGAACTTAACGGTGAGTATTATGCAAGTTTAATATATAATTTCCTGGTTGATGACGGGGAAAAAGTCTGGGTACCGACAAATGTTGACAGGTTTTGTCAGTGGGGGACACCGGAAGATATGCAAGAGTTTAATTATTGGAGTGATAAGATTAGGAGGTGGTATAAATGAAAATAGTTATACCTATGGCCGGAGCCGGTAAGAGATTTTCAGATAAGGGATATAAAGATCAAAAACCTGCTATTCCGACAATAGATCGTTATACAGGTGAGCTTTATCCTATGGTAGTATGTGCTACCAGAGATTTAAGGCAGGCAGACGATGATGGAGATAATATTATTTATATAGACAGAAAATCAGAAGAAAATGATATAACAATCGTTGAAAGAAAAATTCAGGAATTTTATCCTAGGGCAGGATTTATAACTGTAGATCATGTTACAGAAGGTCAAGCTTGTACTTGCCTTTTAGCAAAGGATAAAATTAATAATGATGAAGAGTTATTGATAGCGGGTTGTGATAACGGTATGGATTACTCATTGGATAAGTTTAATGAACTTAGAGAAGAAACAGATGTTATTGTTTTTACCTATAGAAATAATGAATCTGTATGCGAAAATCCGAATCAGTATGGTTGGGTTAAAGTAGATAATGATAACAATATTACAGGATTATCTATAAAGAAAGCAATTTCAAATGAGCCTAAGAAAGATCATGCGATAGTATCAACATTTTGGTTTAAGAAGGGCAGCATATTTGTAGAAGCATCGGAGAAAATGATAGCTGAAAACGATAGAATAAATAATGAGTTTTATGTTGATCAGGCTATAAAGCATGTACTTGATTTGGGATACTCAGCTAAAGTATTTGAAATAGATAGATACGTTGGATGGGGAACACCGACAGATTTTGAAAACTATCAGAATACTATAAAGTATTGGAAGGATTTCTGGATAGAGGAAGATGAAAGAGAAGAAAAGTAATCTTAGAGATATTTTGAAATCAAGATTTGTGATATTCACCATAGGTATGATTATATTTAAAATTATACTTATGGTGGCCTTCTCATCTGATTATCAAAATAAAATGTTTTTACCGTTTGTACAGAAATTTTTTGATGCAATTGTTTCAGGCTCAAATTTTAATGTGTATGAGTACTATTATCAAAATAAGCTGTTAAGTTCGTTTCCGTATCCGCCATTGATGCTTTACATAGTGGGTATAACATATATTTGGATTAGTATATTACATATTAACAGTATTTTTTTGATAAATTTTTTAGCAAAGCTACCAATCCTAATCTTTGATATTTTAGGTATGGTATTGTTGTTTAGATTATATCCGAATAAGAAGAAATATATCGGAATACTGTATTTTTCATCTCCAATCATATTATATGCAGGGTATATGCATGGACAATTAGACATTATACCGACCACAATTTTAACAGGTGCGTTATTATGTTTATGTGAGGGTATGAAGAACAAGAGGGTGTATTTATCAGCAATTTTATTGGGAATGGCACTGGGAACAAAGCTGCATATTTTAGCAGTAGTTCCGTTTGTTGTTATACTTGTTTATCATAGATTTGGATGGAAAACTCTGTTAAAGTATGTAGCAATTATGGTACTTACTTTTGGAGTAATTGTATTGCCGTTTTTAAGTGTTGGATTTATACATGAAGTTTTCTTGAATACTGAACAGTCATTACTTACAAGGATATTTTTAGATTATAAGTATGTTAGGGTATATGTTCCGATTCTTTGCTTAGCATATTTATATATTACTGCTATAAATTTAAATGCCATGAGTAGAGAAATGTTGTTATATTTTTGTGGTATTACATTTTCTGTCTTTTTGGCAATGATTCCACCTATGCCGGGATGGTATACATGGATCGTACCGTTTATTACGATTTATTTTATATTGTCAAATCGAGAGAAAGCAAACAGCCTTTTGAATTATGTTATTTTAAATGCAGTATTTTTGATATATTTTATTTTGTTCCATCAGCGTGGATTTGTTGATTTGTACTTAGGCAGAATTGATTTGTTATTCTTGAAAATAAATAATGATTTATTAAAAAATGTGACATTTACGTTGTTGATTGGAGCAGTATTAAATGTAGCTGTATTAATGTTTCAAAACGGGTTAAAGAGAGATGCTTTTTATAAGAGGAAAAAATCACCGTTTATTATAGGAATTGCCGGTGACAGTGGGGCAGGTAAGAGCAGTTATATCAGCGTATTGGAGGATTGCCTAGGTAAAGAGCGTATTATGTTCATTGAAGGTGATGGAGATCACCGATGGGAAAGAAATAATACTCATTGGGAAGAGTTTACTCAGTTAAACCCTAAGGCTAATTATCTTTATCGTCAAGCAGAAGATATTAAACTTCTTAAAGCCGGTAATACTGTTGAAAGGGTGGATTATGATCATAGTACCGGAAAATTCACAGAGAAGAAGAGGGTAAGTCCTAACAAGTTTGTTATAGCGTGTGGATTACATGCATTATACTTACCACAAATGAGAAGATATACAGATTTGAAGGTATATCTGGATACTGATGAAAATTTGCGTAGATACTGGAAGATACAAAGAGATACGAAGAGTAGGGGATATTCAAAAGAGAAGGTCATGAAACAGATCTTAGATAGAGTACCTGACGCAGAGAAATATATTTATCCTCAAAAAAAATATGCAGACTTGTTAGTAAAGTATTTTGATAAAGATTTATATGACTATATGGCAGATGATTATGTTCCGAGTTTGAACTTGGAGTTTGTATTTTCATCAGAAGTTAATACTGAAGATCTGTTCCAAAGTTTATCTGACAGAGGCATATCGGTGGAGTATGATTATACAGATGATTTGAAGCAACAAATAGTTCGTATTTACGATGAAGAACTTACTAAGCTAAGTAGCTCTGACTTTGAAAATATAGTATTTGAGTCTATTCCTTATGTTGAGGATATTACAGAGAATATTATATTTGACAATGATTATCATAGAAATATGATAAAATTATTTACGATATTGCTTATTGGATATAAGATGAAAACGGTTTAGTTATGGATAAAAAAATAAAGGCTGTTATTTTCGATTTAGATGATACTTTATATGATTATAAGTCATTAAATGAAGTTGCAGAAAAAGAGATACAAGAGCATGTTAAGAATAAGTATAATATAGATGCTCCTGATTTTAATAAAAAATATTATGAGGCAAAGGAAATTGTGAAGTCACGTTTACATGGAACCGGAGCAGAACATAATCGTTTGCTATATTTTCAGGTTTTTATGGAACTTATCGGCAAAAAGCCGGTTTCAGATGCCCTAGAGCTATATGATATATATTGGAATACGATATTGGATAATATGGCTTTAAGAGCCGGTGTAAAAGATACTTTTAACTTTTGCCATAATAATAATATTAGTATCGGTATATGTTCAGATTTGACAGCAATGATTCAACATAGAAAGTTGAAAAGACTTGAAATTGACAGTCAAGTGGATTATCTTGTTACAAGTGAGGAAGCAGGAGTTGAAAAGCCTAATTCTATTATTTTTGAAACTTTACTATCTAAAATTGGCTGTGATGCATCAGAATGTGTATTTATTGGAGACAGTCTTAATAAAGATGTCTGTGGTTCAAAAGATATGGGAATGATACCTGTGTGGTTTAATATTGCTACTGAATCACAATGTAATGTGATTCAAATAAGTGACTTTTATGAATTAGAGCCTATATTAAGGAAGTATATATGAGTAGAATAAAAATTAAAGAGGTACTACGTTTTTTAGTGGGAGGAGGAACAGCTGTTGTTGTAGATTTTTGCATATATCGTTTATTGTTACTTTTTTCATGGAATATGGATATAGCAAAGATGATTTCATTTATATGTGGTGCCGGAGTAGGTTTTATCATCAATAAATTTTGGACATTTGAGCGAAAGCAGTTTGTGATTAAAGAGGTGTTAAAGTATGTTGCACTCTATACATGTACAGGAGTTATAAATGCAATAGTTAATAGATGTACATTGAGTATTATAAATATCCAAATAATAGGATTTTTAGTGGCAACGGGTGTAAGTACAGTATTAAATTTTTTGGGACAGAAATATGTTGTTTTTGAGAGATGATGAGGATGTTAGATGAAACTTTCAATTGTGGTGCCTTGCTATAACGAGGAAGAAAATATTCCTCTAATTTTGCGTAGCTTTTCTAAGCATATTAGAGATGAAAATATAGAAGTTATACTGGTTAATAACGGATCAACTGATCAAACTGCTAATGTGTTAGAGAAACTTTTGCCTAAATATCCATTTGCCAGAACTGTGTTGGTGCCGGTAAATCAAGGTTACGGATATGGAATATTACAAGGCCTAAAGGAAGCAAATGGAGATTACATAGGCTGGACACATGCCGATATGCAGACTGATCCGGGTGATATAGTCAAGGCATACCATATTATTCAAAATTCTTCTGAAGATGTATATATTAAAGGGCATAGAAGGGGAAGATCTGTCTTTGATCAGATTTTCACTTGGGGCATGGGTTGCTTTGAAACGATTTATTTAGGTCAAAGGATGTGGGATATAAACGCACAACCAAATATTTTCCCAAGATCTTTTTATCTTAAATGGAAAAATCCGCCATATGATTTTTCTCTGGATTTATATGCAGTGTTTATGGCAAGAAAAAACAAGATAAAAGTTATAAGGTTTGATGTTTTGTTTCCAAAACGTATACATGGAATGTCAAGTTGGAACACCGGATTAAAGGCAAAATGGAAATTTATAATAAGGACCATTGATTTTTCTATAAAACTTAAGAAAGGCGGTATTTCATAGTGGAGTTCATAAGTCATAGGGTTAATACTGTAAAGGATTTAAAGAATACACCAATTGAGTTTGGAGTAGAGCTTGATTTGAGGGATAATATTGACGGTAGTATTTATATAAACCATGATCCATTTGTTCTTGGAGAAAATTTTGAAGATTATTTGAGATATTATCATCATGGAACGATGATTCTTAATATTAAGAGCGAAAGAATAGAGTACAAAGTTTTAGACCTATTAAAAAAATACAATGTAGAAAAGTATTTTTTCTTAGACTCATCTTTTCCTATGATAAAAGTATTGACAGATCAAGGCGAGTCAAATGTAGCTTTAAGATATTCAGAATTTGAAGGTATAGATACAATAAAGCTAATGACTGGAAGAGCAAAGTGGGTTTGGGTAGACTGTTTTAATAGTTTTCCTCTGGATGAGAGTGTCTATTTGAAATTGAAGAGTATGGGGTACAATTTGTGTTTTGTGTCACCGGAATTACAAGGTCAACCGGAGAAAATAGAAGAATATGCGAATAATATAAAAAAAATGAATATAAATTTTGATGCCATTTGTACAAAGCTATATAATATAGATGTGTGGAAGAAACAGCTTAATATATTATAAATAGGCCATGTATATTATTGATATAAGACTTCCCAAAGGAGAATTCAGATTTGATATATAGTGAGGTTTTATGAGAGAAAGCATTTTAAAGATATTAGACGAACTACTGGAAAGGTATCCGAGTCTGGTAGGACAAAGAGAGAATATAATTGGAGTATATAAGATTTTAGAGGAGTCTTATTCTAATGGCGGTAAGTTATTGGTGGCAGGTAACGGCGGAAGTGCCGCCGATTCGGAGCATATTGTCGGTGAACTGATGAAAGCTTTTATAAAGCCTAGAAAGTTGGATACTGCACTACAGGATAAGTTAAAGTCTGTAGATGAGAAACTTGGCGATGTACTTGCCCATAATTTGCAAGGTGCCCTACCGGCAATAGCAGTCACAGGTCATGTCGGACTTTCAACTGCATATCTTAATGATTGTAATCCTTTGCTGTCATTTGCGCAGCAGGTGAACGGATTCGGTAATGCAGGAGATGTGTTTCTTGGAATATCAACTTCAGGTAATTCCGAGAATATTTTATATGCTTTAGTGACTGCTAAGGCAAAAGGAATGAAGACAATAGGACTTTCAGGAAGAGACGGCGGCAAGATGAAGGAATTTTGTGATGAGATTATCATTGTTCCGGAGGTAGAAACTTTTAAGATTCAAGAGCTACATTTACCTGCATATCATGCGTTATGTTTGATGCTTGAGGAGAGATTTTTTTAGGTTGTATATTGAGTTTTGCGGGTTGGTTATTCAACCCGTTTTTTTGTTATGAGGTAAGCATTTGGGTAGGTTGATTTTAATAATAAACCGGGTTTAAGGAGGCACTTAAGTTGTAAGCGTCAAGCTAAGTACACATAGAGCAAAAGTCATAGAACTAGAACTTAT
>CAUQKD010000010.1:0-20680 GCA_963518365.1 uncultured Lachnoanaerobaculum sp.
ACAATCAATATAACCAGTATGACAATAAGAATTGTCAAAAATATATTCACTTTTCGTTCCTCCAAAAAATAAAAATTGTGAAGTATCACTGTCGACAATTATATCAAAATCTTAACAATTTATCAACAAATTCTCAATATGATACCGATAAGTCTAATTTAAGTTTGAAAATATTGTGATATAATAGCCTCATAATGTTTTTTAGGAGGCTATATGAGAAAGATACTTATTGTTATAGATATGCAAAACGATTTTATTGACGGGAGTCTCGGTACTAAGGAAGCTGTAGACATAGTAGAAAATGTTAAGAAAAAAATCCTTACATATGATAAGAGAGATGTGTTTGCAACTATGGATACGCACAAAGAAAACTATCTTGATACTCAGGAAGGTAAAAATCTTCCGGTATCACATTGTATAGAAAATACTGAGGGTTGGGAGCTGAATAATGAGATAGCAGGGCTTATATATCCTGAGAATGTATTTAAGAAGCCGACTTTTGGAAGTGTGGAGCTTGCAAAAAAGATAAGTGAGATAGCTAAAGAGGAAGAGATTGAAATAGAGTTGGTCGGACTTTGTACAGATATATGTGTGGTTTCCAATGCTCTGCTTTTGAAGGCTTTTTTACCTGAGACAAAGATAAGTGTAGATGCCGCATGCTGTGCCGGTGTGACTGTAGAAAAGCATAATGCCGCACTTGAGACTTTAAGAAGTTGCCAAGTGAGTATAGAATAATATTTCATATTGATTAAAAGTCTTACATACAAGTTTTGCTTGTTTGTAGGACTTTTTTTGATTTCACAAATTGTTCACAGAATAACGGCTTTTTTTAAGTTTCATTTCAGCTTGAGATTGTATCCTTAATGCATCAAAGGAAAACAAACCTTTAAAAAATAAAAAAAGAGGTACACATATGAAGAAGAATATAAATAAAAAAAATAAGGCAATAGCTTTATCGCTTGCAGGAATGGGACTTATGCTAAGCCTTGGTGCTTGCAGTAATGTAGGAGCCAATGCGGCTACAGTAAGTGCAAATGTAAGCAATCAGGATACTAAGGGAAACACTACCAATATAAGTGTGGACAATAACACTGTCAGTATAAACGGAGACGGTGCAAGCAGTGAAGGCAATGTGATAACTGTAAGCAAAGCAGGAAATTATAATTTTACCGGTACTTTGGATGAGGGACAGATAATAGTAGATGCCGATGGTGATGTAAACTTTACATTCAATAATTTCAGTATTTCATATTCCAAGGATGCTCCGATAGTGGCAAAGAAAGGAAACTTAAATATCGTATCGGCTGACGGTACTGAAAATAGGGTCAGTGATAAGAGAGCTGCCAATACAGAGGATGAAAACGGTTCAAGTGAAAGCTCAAAAGATGCATATGATGCGGCTATTTATGGCGAAGCCGATATAAAACTTAGCGGAAGCGGCAAGCTTACTGTAGAAGGCGGTTACGAGGACGGAATACACAGTAAGTCAAACTTGAGTGTTGAGAGTGGAAATTATTCAGTTACGGCTTTACACCACGGACTGAACGGAAAGACAACTTTGGTGGTTAAGAACGGTACTTTTGATGTTACTACTGTAGAGGATGCATTCCACTCAAAGGGCGATGTTACTGTAGAAAACGGTGAAATAAATATAAACGCAGGTGATGATGCAGTACATGCCGACAACACGCTTACTGTCAAGGACGGAAAGATAAATGTTGCAGCTTCCAATGAGGGACTTGAAGGTATCACTGTAAATATTGAAGGCGGAGACATTACGGTCAATTCAAGCGATGACGGCGTGAATGCGGCAGGTGATACCGAGGACGGATCACAGGCAAGCTACGCTATAAATATTTCAGGCGGCAACTTAAAGGTGGTACCGGGCGGTGACGGTATAGATTCAAACGGTGATCTGAATATCTCAGGAGGAAATATATTTATAGACGGTCCGTCTGACGGTGGTAATGCACCTGTTGACTATGACGGAACCGCCACTATAACAGGCGGAAGCATACTTGCTACCGGAAACTCAGGGATGTTTGAGGGCTTTAACGGCAACGGCTCAACTCAGTCAAGTATTATATATTATCTTGACAGCAATGTTACACCGGGAAGTGCCATTAAGCTTACTGATGAATCGGGTAATGAGATATTCTCTTCGGCAGAGCAGACTCAGAGCTACAATGCGGTACTTTATAGCAGTGATAAGCTTGAGAGCGGAAAGAAATATGAGATAAGTGTCGGTGACAGTAAGGAGTCTGTAACATTGGAGAACGGATCCAATACTGTCGGAAACCGTCAGGGCGGAATGGGCCAGCCACCACAAGGAGGAAACTTCGGAGGTAGTCAGGGCGGAGGTAACGGAGAGCGCCAGGGTCAGCCACCGCAGATGAACGGAAACGGTAGAGAACAGGGCGGAATGGGTCAGCCGCCACAGGGAGAAAACTTTGGAGGTCCGCAGGGCGGAAATAACGGAGGCAGTCAAGGTCAGCCACCACAGATGAACGGAAACGACAGAGAGCAGGGCGGAATGGGTCAGCCGCCGCAGGGTGGAAACTTCGGAGGTAGTCAGGGCGGAGGTAACGGAGAGCGCCAGGGTCAGCCGCCACAGGGAGGTCAGAAGCCGGATCAGGCACATATTGATGACAGCCAAGCCGGTAAAAACAAAGGTGATTCAAAGAAGAAAAAGAACAAACAAAAGAATAATAAAAATACTGAGAACAAATCAGGAAAGGAGCAATAATGAGAAGATTCGCCCTAATACCGGCGTATAAGCCAAATGAAAATTTGATATATTTTGTACAGTCCTTGGAAAAAAGAGGAATAGAGGTAGTAGTGGTGGATGACGGCTCAGGGGAAGAATATCTTCCCCTCTTTTCACAACTTGGAAAAAACAGCAATGCAAAGATCATAAGGTTTTATATAAATCAGGGAAAGGGTGCGGCACTGAAAGAAGGGCTTTCATATCTGAACAATATTGAAGGCGATTTTACAGTGATCACATTAGATGCAGACGGCCAACATTCACTAAAGGATGCGATATATTTGCTTGAAAAAGCCGCTACAATTGAAGATGTTTTGATACTTGGTTCAAGGGAGCAGTCAAAGGACTCACCTCTTCGATCAAGAATAGGAAATTATATTACAAAAAAAGTATTCTATTTTTCTACAGGAGTGGATATAGAGGATACTCAAACAGGTATGAGAGCATTCAAAAAAAGTCTTATACCTAAGCTTTTGGAGATAAAAGGTGAGAGATATGAGTACGAGATGAATATGTTGCTTGAATTTGCTAAGGAGGGTATCAAGATGAAAGAATATCCTATTGAAACAATTTATATCAATGACAATGAAGAGAGCCACTTTGATACGGTGAAGGACTCTATAAGGATATACAGTCAGATTATAAAGTTTTGCACAAGTTCGTTGCTGTCATTTGGTATAGATTTTTTGATATACAGTATCAGCTTGATAATGTCGGGGAGTATATTATTTTCAAATGCTTTTGCCAGAATTATATCACTTCACTTTAATTTCTTTATGAATAAGAAGTTTGTATTTGAAGAGGGCAAAAGCAGCAAAACAAGCGGTAAGGAATACTTCAGTTATCTTTTGTTGGCGGCATTTATATTTGTTATGAATACATTGATACTTCGTGGAATAGTGGAAACATTTCATATAAATGCGATTATTGCAAAGATACTTACAGAGGTCATTTTATTTACATTATCATATTTGGTACAGAAAAAACTTGTATTCTCAAGAGAGAACAAAAAGGTGGCACAGATTGTTTAAAAGAATGGAGTAAGATATGAAAAAATTCAGTAAAAAAGGACTTGGAGTGCTGTACGGTGTACTTTTATTTTCATTCAGTACATATGCGCTTTTAGATACTTTTGTTATACCGCACCCTATACAGAGTGTGGAGATAAATGCAATAGCGGAGACTACAAGCACTTCAGGTATAAAAGAAAGCGTTGAGGCTGCAATACAGTCAAAGCTTGGTAATAATACGTATACAACGGTAGAAACCGACAGTTCTACGACTGCATCTAAAAATACTGATACTGCAGTGGAAACTGCTGCAAGTGTTGTTGAGGGTGGAACAGTTATAGGTCAGTATTCTGACAGTAAAACAAGTATTACATTAAAACAGTACAGAGAGTACGACAGCAATATTTATGTGGCGGATGTGACTGTATCGGATGCCTCAGATTTAAAGACCGCTCTTGCAAACAATACATACGGAAGAAATATCACAGATACAACTTCAGATATGGCGGAAAATAATAATGCCGTTTTGGCAATCAACGGTGACTATTACGGTGCAAGACAGAGCGGATATGTTATAAGAAACGGAAAACTTTACCGTGATACTTCAGGAAACAGGGACGCTTTGGTAATACAAAAAAACGGTGAGTTTAAGTTTGTTTCCGAAAGTGAGACAAGTGCAAGCGAGCTTTTACAAGACGGGGCATTACAGGTGTTTTCATTCGGTCCGGTGCTTTTAAATAACGGTGAGATTTCAGTAGGCAAAAATGACGAGGTGGGTATGGCAATGGCAAGCAATCCGAGAACAGCTATAGGATACCTTGGAAACAATCACTATGTATTTGTGGTATCTGACGGAAGAACAAGTGAGAGTGCAGGATTAAGTCTTTATGAACTTGCAAGCTTTATGAAAGAACTGGGTGTAAAGGATGCTTACAACTTGGACGGCGGCGGTTCTTCCACTATGGTATTTAAGGGAGAGATTATAAACAATCCTACCACAAGCGGACGCTCCGGTGAGGAAAGAGCGGTCAGCGATATAGTATATATAGGAGGTGAAAGCTGATGAAGAAATCATTTATATACCTTGGAATCTCGGCATTTGTATTTATCTTTTCACAAGTGTATGAGCATTTCTCACACGGAGTCTATTCAGGCTTTATGATATATGCGTTTTTGATACCTTTATTAGGGCTTTTTGTACCAAGTATTTTAAACAGATTTATATTGAAAAGAGAGATTCCCGACATGGCCAAGCTGTCATTAAAATGCGGTATAGCAACACTTACTGTAGGTTCAATATATAAGGGAGTCCTTGAAATATACGGTACAAGTACAAATTTTGAGATAATTTATCTGACAGTCGGATTGGTGCTTTGTATACTTGCAGGTGTACTGATGACAATAAAGACCGATATAAAAGTGGAGGGGTAGCGCCCCTCCTTTATTTTTAATGAAAATACACATTAAAACATATCTTTTTATTCTCACTCTTTACCTTGATTTCACCTTTGTGCATGGCGACTATTTCCTTTGCAATGGGAAGTCCCAGACCGTAGCCGGCGCTTGAGTGGGATTCATCAAGTCTGTAAAATCTTTTGAATATATTTTGGGTATCTTCTTTTGAAAGCTCTTTTGAAATGTCGTTTTCCACAGAGAGAATGACATTATTTTTTTGTTTGCAGAGTGTAAGGCTTGTATGAGATACGGAGTACTTTAGGGCATTTTCCAAAAGTATTGATATAAGGTCCTTCAGCTTTTTGGCATCTCCGATTATGGAGATATTATCAGCTATAGTGTAATCAAGGGACTTTGAATCTTCGAAAAATAAGGGTTCAAAATACATACATTCATTGTCTGTAAGCTTTGAAAGTTCTACAGGTTGCATCTGTTCTTTTCTGTCCTGCCAGTTTTCAAGTCTGCCGAGGTTTAAAAGGTCCTCGGTCAGGTGCTTCATTCTTGTACTCATCTCATCAATGCCGTAAATATTTTTCCGAATCAGATCAATACTTTGAGTACCGAAATTCTCTTTTGAAAGAAGCTTTTTAAGATTGCCGATATTATTTATAATGACTGTCAGCGGAGTTTTAAGCTCATGTGACGCATCCGAGATAAACTGACGCTGTGAGATAATTGCATCACTTACAGGACGAATACTCTTTTTCACAAAATACCTTGAAAAAAGTATTATGATTGCAGACAGTATAAAGAATAAAGCTGTAAGTAAAACAGACAGTCTTTGTAAGCTTTTTATCTCATTGCTAAAGTCTGTGACTGCAATACGATACAGTGTATGACCTGTAAAGTTTGAGTCACCGGGGTTGTTGCCTTCATCCTTTGAGTGATTTGCATCATCCTCAAAATTATCAGGCGGAGTATCCTTTTTACAAAGATAAGCAATCTTACCGCCGTTTATTGAAGAAAAAAGTTTTTCATCCTCATTTATCTTAGACATTGCGTCTTTTGCTATTTTTGACTTGGTATCGGAATCCAAGAAAAAATCAGAGCCTTTGCTGTCAATCACTTCAGAATCGGAGTTTACAAGCATCATAAAAACAGGGTATGAACCTGATGAATTGTAGTCATGTATCGGTGAATTGATAGCGGTGGTAAGGGCGGTCTTAAGGCTGCTGTACAGAGTGTATCTGTTGAATAGGAAAGGGAAGATAAGTAAAAACAGCAGTAAAAATATACTGACGGATGACAAAAGCAAGGTAAGTCTTCTTTGTAATTTTTTAATCATCTTTACATTTCTCCAAGTGGTAACCGAGTCCTCTGCTTGCCACTATCGAAATATCCGAGGAGAGGCTTTTTAATTTTTTTCTGAGGAAACCTATATAAACTTCAACATTATTTTCCGTAGCGTCACTGTCATATCCCCAAATCTTTTCCAAGAAAAAGTTCTTTGAGATATTGTTCTTACCCTCCTTTAAAAGAAGTCTCATCATCTGAAACTCTTTGGATGAAAGTCTGATCGAGTTTTCGCCTGAGATAAGCTCACCCGAGTCAAGGTCAAGTACGGTATCGCCGAAACTTATCTGGTTGACTTCTTTTCCCTGTCTGCGAAGCAGTGCATTGACACAGGCTAGGAGTTCCCTTCTGTCAAAAGGTTTTGTAAGATAGTAGTCGGCACCTGAATCAAGACCTTCCACTCTGTCAAGGATATCCGACTTTGCTGTCAGCATAAGTATAGGTACACCGTTTTTTTGTGCCCTAAGTGTTTTGGCTACCTGAAAGCCGTTCAGTTTCGGCAGCATTATATCAAGTATGAGCAGATCAAAATGTGAGCTTTTTGCAAGCTCAAGTCCTTCCAAGCCGTCATAGGCACAGACCACATCATGTCCTTCCAAGATTTCTTTAACAGATGAGGCAAGCAAGATCTCATCTTCAACAACTAAAATATTCATACACACTCCAAAAACAAGTATTAACTTGATTGTATAAACCTTATATCGCTGTGTCAAGAAAATAGATTTTACAGAGTAATTGATTTTAAATATATATGTATAATGCTGTAAATTATGACATTCTTAATTGATAACTATAAAAATATGTGGGATAATAAGGGAAGACTAAGAATAGGAGACAGGGTATGCAGGATAATAAAGAGTGGAATAATATCAGAGATAATGTTGTAGATGTTTTTGATGAAAATAATACCTTTAATCAGGCCAAGGAGTTTTCCAATAAGGCCTTGGATATATTAAGGCGAGTCGGTAATCCGATACAGTACAATAAGAATGTGAATGTAAATACGGTTCCGAAAAAAGTAAAAGAAAATAAGAAGACATACCTAAAGGCGAACAGAGGAGATTTGCTGATAAGGATTTTTTTCGGTATACCGATAATGATAATTTTTGCTATACCGATGTTTGTCACGGCTTTGACGGTACTTCCGTTTTCTCTTAAGATATGGCTTATTATAATGGTTGCATTGGCTCCTTTTTTTGCAGTGGGAGCGTTACTTGCAATACCGGCACTATCAAATCTGAAGCTTGTAGACGAGGCTGAAAAATATTATCGTATAATGAATGACAAGCTTTATATGAATATAGACGATATCGCCATGTTTGCAAACGAAAGCAGAGATAATGTAGAGAGGAATTTGCGAAAGCTGATTGAGAGAAGGAATTTTCCGCAGGGACATATAGATGCAAGCGGTCAGTGCTTTATGTTAAATAATGAGGTATATAAAGAGTATTTGGCACTTGAAGACCAGAGAAGAAGTCAGCAGGTAATAGAGGATAAGAATATATCGGAGGGAAGTATAATACCTGAGGGCAGACAGTATGTACTTTCTATCAAAGAGATGCACCTTGGAATCAAATCCGAGCCTATGTCATCCAAGCTTACAAAGCTTGAGACTGTGCTGGTTGCAATATTTGACAGGGTGGAAAAGGAGCCTGACGAGTTAAAGAAACTTGATAAGTTGATGAGGTATTATCTGCCTACTACAATAAAGCTTATAAAGACTTATTCCGATTTCGACAATGTGATTTCACCTGATGAGGAAATATTAAGTACTAAAAAAGAGATTGAATTGACAATTGATTCTATAAATGAAGCCTGCATGGAATTCCAGAACAGACTTTATAAGGATACTGCGTTTGATGCCGATACCGATGCGGCATTGCTTAAGACAATGTTGGCAAAAGAAGGTCTTATAGACGAAATGAAATAATGAGGTGTGACTATGAATGAGAATGATTTAAAAAAAGACGATATGAATTCACTTGATGATATGTTAAAAGAGGCTCCAAGCTTAAGCTTTGATATGCCTGAGGTAAAGCCTGAAGTTGTTGAGATAAAAGAAGAAAAGAAAAATGAAACACCTGAAGTCAAGCTCTCACCTGAGGAAGAAAAGATGGTGGAGGAGTTTGCGTCAAAGATAGATATATCCAATTCACAGGCGATACTTGCATATGGTGTGGGAAGTCAAAAAAAGATTGCGGACTTTTCTGAAAACGCACTTGAGAGAGTAAAGACAAAAGACCTCGGTGAGATAGGCGATATGCTTGCAGGAGTGGTCGGTGAAATCCGTTCACTTGAAACTGAGGAAGATGAAAAGGGGCTTTTCGGTTTCTTTAAGAAAACAAGCAATAAGCTGGCAAATCTTAAGGCAAAGTATGACAAGGTGGAAACCAATGTCAACAATATTGCAAAGGCGCTTGAGGACCATCAGGTGACTCTTATGAAGGATGTGCTGATGCTTGATAAGATGTATGAGTTAAATATGAACTACTACAAGGAATTGTCTATGTACATTTTGGCAGGAAAGAAAAGGCTTGAAAGGGCCAACAATGTGGAGTTGCCTGAGCTTATAAAAAAGGCCGATGAGAGCGGTCTGCCTGAGGATACACAAAAGGCGAAGGATTTCTCACAGATGATAAACCGCTTTGAAAAGAAGATATACGACCTCGAGCTTACAAAGACCGTATCACTTCAGATGGCACCTCAGATAAGACTTATCCAAAACAACGACTCTATGATGTCTGATAAGATACAGTCAACCATTGTAAACACCATTCCGCTTTGGAAGAATCAGATGGTAATCGCTATAGGATTAAAGCATTCAAACGATGCCGCCAAGGCACAAAAGGCTGTATCAGATATGACCAATGAGCTTCTAAAGAGAAATGCGGACGCCCTAAAGACTGCCACTATAGAGACCGCAAAGGAATCGGAGCGCGGTATAATTGATATTGAAACTCTTAAAAATACAAATAAGACTTTGATATCCACCTTTGATGAGGTTATAAAGATACAGGATGAGGGCAGACAAAAGAGAAAAGAAGCGGAAGCCGAGCTTAAAAATATAGAAAACGAGATGAGAACAAAGCTTCTGGAAATCAGTAACAGACAGGCAAACAGTAACAGATAGGAATAAAAATGAACAATTGGAGACAAAGATATCATATTGAACCGAAGAGCGGATGGTTGAACGACCCTAACGGGATTTGCTTTTTTAATGGATACTACCATGTGTTTTATCAGTATGCCTATGAGCCTGTAGGCGGAAATAAGTACTGGGCACATCTTAAATCAAAGGATTTGATAAATTGGGAGGAGGCGCCTTTGTTTTTATCTCCGGATAAGGAGTTTGATAAAAACGGAGCCTACTCAGGTTCGGCATTGGTAAAGGATGATATAATGCATATCTTCTATACCGGTAATGTAAAGAATAAGGGAGACTTTGACTATATAAATACAGGCAGAGAACATAACACTGTTCATGCGGTGAGTAAAGACGGCGAGCATGTGGAATCAAAGAATGTGGTAATGTATAATAAGGATTATCCTGACGGGCTTACTTTGCATGTTAGAGACCCTAAGGTGTTTGAGTACGAAGGCAAATATTATATGGTACTCGGCGCAAGAACAAAAGAGGACAAGGGTGAGGTGCTTGTATATGAGTCTGAGGATTTGGAGATCTGGAATCATATCAGAACATTTGAGACTATGGCAAAGTTCGGATATATGTGGGAATGTCCGGATCTGTTTGAGATAAACGGGCAGTGGATTTTGATGGCCTGTCCTCAGGGGCTTGAAGGCGGAAAGTATGAATTCCAAAATATCTACTCATGCGGATATTTTATAATAGACGGCGACTTCAGAAAAAACGGTTATATTGTAGAGTATAAGGAAGCGGATTTGGGCTTTGACTTTTATGCACCGCAGACCTTTACGCATGAAGGAAGAAGACTTTTACTCGGATGGATGGGTATGCCGGATGCCAAGTATACAAACCCTACCGTTGAGTACGGATATCAGCACTGTATGAGCACATTCAGAGATTTGGATTTTGAAAACGACACTCTTATTATGAAGCCTGTAAAGGAATATGAATCTCTAAGAAAGCATTGCTTTGATTTTGATGAGGAAAATAAGACTTACGGTGTAGGTGATGACAGAGCCTTTGACCTTGAGACCCAAAATTTCGGCGATAAGTTTGATATTGAAATTTTTGATACTCTAAAGCTTGATTTTGATGCCCTAAGAGGCGACTTTGAGCTGTCATTTCTTGCAAACGGATACGGCAGAGACGCAAGATATATAAGAGTAAAAAAGATAGAAAATCTCAGACTTATGATTGATGCAAGTTCCGTAGAGGTATTTGTAAATGACGGCAAGCATGTGATGTCAAGCAGAATGTATCCAAGTGAGTATAAAGATATTAAAGTAAACGGCAATATCACAGGAAAGCTTTATAAGTTGGATGTTTAATTTTTTTAAAAATAGAAAAGATAGTAATATGAAGTTGATAGTTGGATTGGGGAATCTGGGAAGAGAGTATGTAAACACCAGACATAATGCAGGCTTTTATGTAGTTGAGAAGCTTGCATATGAGCTTGGTGAGGATATAACCGAGAGAAAATATAAGGGGCTGTTTGCAAAGGTAAGGATAGGGAATGAAAAAGCTATATTGCTTGAGCCGCAGACATATATGAACAACAGCGGTGAGTCCGTCAGAGCCTTTATGGACTATTTTAAGATAGAGGCAAAGGATGTAATAGTGGTGTATGACGATATAAATCTTGAACCCGGGAATTTGCGCATCAGGTTAAAGGGAAGTGCCGGAGGACATAACGGCATCAAGTCTTTGATCGCACATATGGGTACATCGGATTTCCCCAGAGTAAAGATGGGAGTAGGTGAAAAGCCGGCGAGAACGGACCTTGCAGACCATGTATTGGGCCATTTTAATGATGACGATAAAAAGAAGCTTGATGAAGCCGCATCACATGCGATAGAGGCTATAAAGCTGATGGTGGACGGTCAGTATGATACGGCAATGAACAAGTATAATGTAAAAAAGACTAAGTAAGGAAGTATATGAGTTTATTTGAAAATCCCTTAAAGAAACTGGCGGATTTCGAGTCTTTAGAAGAAAGCATAAAAAAAGATAAGTTTCCTTTACAGGTTACAGATATGTCGGAGCCCGGAAAGGCACATTTGATTTCGGAGCTTATGAAGGATGACAGACCTTGGAAACTTGTAATAACATATGATGAGGACAATGCGAGCAGGCTATATGAAGATATAGGCTGCTTTTTGGGCGAGGTCTATCTCTACCCTGCCAGAGATTTGCTTTTTTTCAATGCGGACATAAGATCTTTGCAGATAACTTCAAAAAGAGTTGAGGTATGGAAGCATCTTAGAGAAGATGAATGCGGTGTGGTGGTTACCACCGTTGATGCGCTTATGGACAAGCTTGAGGACTATCATAAGTTTTGTAATGCCACACTTGAGATAAAAAAAGAAGACAAAATTGACTTGGAAGAAATGTCAAAAAAGCTTACGGATATAGGATATGAGAGAAGCTTTGAGACCGGCAATCCGGGACAGTTTTCAATAAGAGGCGGAATACTGGATATTTTTCCTCTGACTGAGGAAAATCCTGTAAGAATAGAGTTATGGGATGATGAGATAGATGCTATGAAAAGCTTCGACCCTGCAAGTCAGAGGTCTATAGAGGAGCTTGAGTATGTAAATATCTATCCTGCAAAGGAAAGAGAAATCGGAGGAGAAGAATCTTTTCTCAGATATTTTGATTATAAAAATACTTTGATATATATTGACGAGCCTGTAAGGACGATGGACAAGGCGAGAAGGACTGAGGAAGAATACAATCAGAGTGCTGCAGGCAGAATAGAATCGGGTCAATATAACAAGGAGGATATCCCCGATATATTCGGTGCAAAGGAGGTATTCCACTATTTAGATAAGTCTCCGGCCATCGCGCTTACAGGGCTTGATAACAGGATAAAAGAACTTGAAGTGAAGGCTGTATATTCCGTTTTTTCAAGAATGAGCGGTGTATATCATGAGGACTTTACAAACCTTGTTGACGACCTTAAAAAATATAAGGCTGACAAGACAAAGGTTGCACTTATCTGTGCGTCAAAGACCAGAGCAAAAAGACTTTGTGACAGCTTTGTAAACGACTATGCGCTTGATGCTTTTTTTGCTGAGGAAAACTTTGACGTGAACATTTCTCCGGGTCAGATAGCGATATTTGTCGGAAATATACATTCAGGTTTTGAGTACCCTGCACTCAACTTTGCAGTAATTTCTGAAAGCGATATCTTTAAGGACAAAAAGAAGAAAAAAAGAAGAAACAAAGAGTATGAGGGAGACAGAGTAACCTCTCTAAGTGAGCTTTATATAGGAGATTATGTCGTACATGAGGACCATGGACTGGGAGTCTACAAGGGTATAGAAAAGATAGAAAGAGACGGCATTATAAAGGACTATGTAAAGATAGAGTATCAGGGCGGCGACAACTGCTTTGTACCGGTTTCAAAACTTAACAGAATCCAAAAGTACGGCGGCGCCGAGATAAAGAAACCTAAGTTAAATAAGCTTGGCGGCGTTGAGTGGTCAAAAACCAAAAACAAGGTAAAGACTGAAGTCGAGGAAATGGCAAAGGAACTTGTGACTTTGTATGCAAGCAGATTAAACGGCAAGGGAGTGGTATACGGTGAGGACACACTTTGGCAAAGAGAGTTCGAGGAGATGTTTGAGTATGAGGAGACATATGACCAGTTAAAGGCTATTGAAGATGCAAAGAGAGATCTTGAGACCGGAAAGATAATGGACAGGCTTGTATGTGGTGATGTGGGTTACGGTAAGACAGAGATTGCACTGAGGACCGCTTTTAAGGTAATACAGGAGGGCTATCAGGTATTATACCTTGTGCCTACCACTATTTTGGCAAGACAGCATTACAATACTTTTGTACAGAGAATGAAGGATTTTCCGGTAAAGATTGCGCTCTTATCAAGGTTTAATACCAAAAAGGAACAGACAAAGACTATAGAGGATCTTAACAAGGGGCTTGTGGATATAGTGATAGGTACTCACAGACTCTTATCAAAGGATGTGGTACCTAAAAAACTCGGACTTGTGATAGTGGATGAGGAGCAGCGATTCGGAGTAAAGCATAAGGAGAAGCTTAAGCAACTTTGTGAGAATGTAAATGTGCTGACACTTACGGCTACACCTATACCGAGAACATTACATATGTCACTTTCCGGTATCAGGGACTTGTCAGTGCTTGAGGAACCGCCTGTTGACAGAAAGCCTATCCAGACATATGTAATGGAGTACCATGATGAGACTGTTAAGGAGGCCATCAGAAGAGAGGTGGCCAGAGGAGGTCAGGTTTATTATCTTTATAACAGAGTCAACAATATAGAGGAAGTGGCGGCACATGTGAGGGCTTTGTTACCTGATATTGATGTTGAGTATGTGCACGGCAGAATGAATGAGAGAGAACTTGAAGCCAAGATGGTGGACTTTATAAACGGTGATGTGGACGTGCTTGTCACTACCACCATAGTGGAGACGGGGCTTGATGTACCTAATGCCAATACCATAATAGTCCACGATGCTGACAGGCTCGGTCTTTCACAGCTTTACCAGCTTCGAGGAAGAGTGGGCAGGAGTAAAAGAAGTGCTTATGCCTTCCTTATGTATACAAGAAACAAGCTTTTATCGGAGGAAGCGTCAAAGAGACTTAAGGCAATCAGAGAATTTACGGAACTGGGTTCCGGAATAAAGATTGCTATGAGAGATCTTGAGATAAGAGGTGCAGGCAATGTACTTGGTGTGACACAACACGGACATATGGAAGAGGTCGGATATGATTTGTATGTGAAGCTTTTAAATACGGCGGTCACCGCTTTAAAGACAGGAAAGCCTGTGGAAGAGGAAGTTGAGGCAAGTGTTGAGATTGATGACAGCGCCTATATTCCAAGTGATTATATTGACAATGAAGAGACCAAGCTTGAGATATATAAAAAGATCGCTCTTGTAAAAACCGAGGAGGATTTTTCGGATATGCAGGACGAGCTGATAGACAGATTCGGTGAGATGCCGAAACCTGTCGGCAATCTTTTGTATGTTGCAAGGATAAAGGCATTGGCAAGTTCTATGTTTATCACCGATGTAATTGTGAACAAGTTGCAGATAAAGTGGACAATGCGAGAAAATAAGCAGATGAATATGGATAACTTGGATAATTTCCTAAAGTCATTCGGCAAAAGCCTCACGGTAAAGTACGATAAAGTACTGAACTGGGAGTACAGAGACAGAGAAAAAATCTCCACGGAAGACAGGATGGAGTTTGCAGTGGAGCTGTTTGAGAGGATGAAGGAGGAGCTGTTTTAGACAGTTTTTAAAAATCATTTGACAAATATAGATAAATACAAGTATACTTAAAGACGCACAGCCGGGGAGATAGCGGTGTCCTGTACCTACAATCCGCTTTAGTAGGGGTGATGCCTTGCCTAGGGTGTACATTTGCTTAGCAGTCTAAAGCAAGTGGTGTTGAAGTGGGGGTCCCCACGCAATGGAAACTTTCGAACCGTGTCAGGACAGGAATGTAGCAGCACTAAGGAAGACCTTTCATGTGCCGTGAGATAGCCGCCGCGGAGCTAACTACTTTGGCAACGTTTGTGAATGGCATTCGAAGCAAGGCGTGCATAAAAGAGCATTATCAAGGAATCAAAGGAGATTTTTTGATAATGCTCTTTGCGTTTAGTGTTTGTTGATTTTATAACAATACTATTGAAAAAATTTTTTCATTAATATAAAATAATGTAGATATTTGGAGGCAAGTTATTTGTTACTGAATCAAATAAGTAGCCGGAAGCATAGAGTTTGTCCGTTTTGATAGGAGGAAATATATGGCAATAAAGACTATAGGTGTATTAACAAGTGGTGGAGACGCGCCGGGAATGAATGCGGCTATTAGAGCAGTTGTTAGAACAGCGATTCACAATGGAATAAATGTAAAAGGAATCATGAGAGGATATGCAGGTCTTTTACAGGAAGAAATAGTGGATATGGAAAGTACAAGTGTATCTGAGATAATCCACAGAGGAGGTACAATCCTTTATACTGCAAGATGCCAGGAGTTCACAACAGCTGAAGGACAAAAGAAAGGTGCTGAAATCTGTAAAAAGCACGGTATTGACGGTGTAGTGGTCATCGGCGGTGACGGTTCATTCAAAGGAGCGGGAAAGCTTTCCGCACTTGGAATCAACACAATAGGTATCCCGGGAACTATCGACCTTGATATAGCTTGTACGGACTATACAATAGGATTTGATACGGCGGTAAATACCGCTATGGATGCCATTGACAAGGTAAGAGATACATCTACATCACATGAGAGATGTTCTATAATAGAGGTAATGGGAAGAAATGCAGGATATATCGCACTTTGGTGCGGATTTGCAAACGGTGCGGAAGATGTATTGCTGCCTGAGAGATATGACGGTAATGAGCAGGCGCTTATAGACAGGATTATTGAGAACAGAAAGCGCGGTAAAAAGCATCATATCATAATCAATGCCGAGGGAATCGGACATTCAGTTTCTATGGCAAAGAGAATTGAAGCCGCTACAGGAATAGAGACAAGAGCTACAATACTTGGATATATGCAAAGAGGTGGAGCTCCTACATGTATGGACAGAGTATACGCTTCAATAATGGGTGCCAAGGCTGTAGAGCTTTTGTTGGCAGGAAAGTCAAACAGACTTGTAGCCTACAAAAACGGTGAGTTTGTAGACTTTGATATTCAGGAAGCATTGGCAATGAAGAAGGATATATCGGAAGACCAGTTCAGAATATGCAAGCTTTTGGTAAGATAATATGCCTGAAATGATAAACGGATATGACTTCGATTTAACAAAGAGTGATTCTGTTGTTCTTTGCGGTGCAAGTTCATATGTTCAGAAGTATTATTTTAATGAAAAATTCAAACGATTACCGGATGAGATAAAAGATGAACTGAAGATAATGTGTGTGTCTTTTGCCGAAGAGGCGGGAGGCATACTCACTTTGGAGTTTGACAAATCCGGTAATTTGAATTTTTGTGTAAGAGTTGACGACGGAGATTTTTACTTTGACGATATCGAAAGCGGACTGAGAATAAGTTCTTATCAAAGGAAAAAAGAAGAACTTTTGACACAGCTTGAGCTTTTTTATAAAGTGGTATTTTTGGGAGAAAATGTGGACGGCGATGATTGACAGGCTTATATTTTATATAAAAAAATATGAAGGCGTCCTGCTCTACCTTATATTCGGTGTGCTGACTACTGCAGTAAATTTTGCAGTATATTATATTTGCTATACAAAATTTCATTGGATAAACCTTGTAAGTAATACCGTTGCATGGATATTGTCGGTTATGTTTGCTTTTATAACCAATAAAATATGGGTATTTAAAAGCAAAAGCTTTCAGACGGAACTTGTACTGAGGGAGCTGATAACATTCGTCGTGTCGAGATTGTCCACATGGCTTTTGGAAACGGTTATTATGTTTGTAGGAGTAGATATATTAAAGGGATATTGGCTGATTGCAAAGATTATTGCAAGTGTGCTTGTAGTCATACTCAACTATGTTTTTTCAAAATTATTTATTTTTAGAAAGAATAATGAAAATGCTTAAGAACTTTAAAATCGGAAACATAAATATAGAGGGCGGATTGTGCCTTGGACCAATGGCAGGTGTAAGCGACTTGCCATTTCGTCATTTATGTAAGGAAATGGGCGCTTCACTGCTTGTGACGGAGATGGTAAGCGCAAAGGCGATATATTTTAAAAATAAAAATACAGAGCCGCTTATGAAAATAGATAAGGCTGAACATCCTATAGCATTGCAACTTTTCGGTTCGGACCCTGATATAATAGCCGAGATGGCGGCAAGTATAGAAGACAGAGATTTCGATATATTCGACTTCAATATGGGTTGTCCCGTACCGAAGATAGTCAATAACGGTGAAGGCTCAGCACTGATGAAAAATCCTAAGCTTGTGGAAGAGATATTGTCAAAGCTTGTAAAGAGTGTAAAAAAGCCTGTGACATTGAAGATAAGAAGAGGCTTCAATGAAGATAATATCAATGCCGTTGAGATTGCAAAGATAGCGGAAGGTGCAGGAGTAAGCGCTGTTGCGGTACACGGAAGAACCAGAGAGCAATACTACTCAGGTAAGGCGGACTGGAATATTATAAGAGATGTAAAGTCGGCACTGAGTATACCTGTAATAGGTAACGGTGATGTGGTGGACGGCGAAAGTGCAAAGAGAATGTATGAGTATACAGGCTGTGACGGGATAATGATTGCAAGAGCGGCAAGAGGAAACCCTTGGATTTTCAGAGAGATAAGAGCATACTTAAACGGAGATACTCAGGAAAAACCTACTGCAAAAGAGATAGTCGAGATGATTTTAAGGCATTGTAAGATTCAGATGGAATATGACGATGAAATTATGGCTGTCAGAAAGATGAGAAAGCATGTAGCGTGGTATACACATGGGATGAAGGGTTCTTCAGCACTCAGAGATAAGGTGAACCATGTTGAAAAATATGATGAGCTGGAGTCACTGCTTAAGTCTACAGTGTGATATTATGTAAATTTTAATACATAAATATAAAAAATATGTTACAATGGTGGCAGAGTATGTGAATATAAGTTTTAGTCGTATATAAGGCTTTACTATATTAAATTTACATATCTATTTTACATCCCAACCGGAGGATATATGAATAGAAAAGAACAGTATAAGCGTATTTTAAAATTCGGTTCGGCTGCCGTTATATTGCTTATTGAAGTGGGACTTTATTGGCTGCTTTGGCAACTGTATCTCAACAATATAATAGAAGAAAGATTCTGGAGAAGAGGAATTTGGCTGCTTTCCGCACTGTACGGTGTGCTTTTGGTATTCTTTTTGCAGACCTACGGAGGACTCAAAATAGGTTACCTGAAAAGAGGAAATATAATTTATTCGCATATACTTTCACTTTTTATAGTGAATGCGATAGGATACTTTATATTGGCTCTGATTGATAAGAGGTTTCATTCACCGGTCTCTTTTATACTGTTGACCGTTGTAGACGGGATAATAGTTTGTATTTGGGTTTTTTTATTTCAATGGATATACGGTGTACTCTTTCCGCCGAGAAGATTGTTGGTAGTATATGGAGTGAGGCCGGTATTTTCCATAATGGAAAAGATAGGTGCCAGAGACGACAAGTATGTTATCGGAGGGTCTATAAGCATTGATGAGGGCATTGATAAGATAATGGTAAAAGCCAAAGAATTTGAAGGCATTGTCGTGGGTGATGTACCTTCACATGACAGAAACCTCATCCTAAAAAAATGCTATGACTCAAGTATCAGAGTATATATGATACCGAAGATAAGTGATATTTTGGTAAGATCATCTACCAATCTGAACCTGTTTGATACACCGATACTGCTTTCAAAGAATGAGGGATTGCAGATAGATCAGATGGCGATAAAGCGATTTATAGATATTGTAGTAAGTTTGATCGGAATAATACTTACATCTCCGCTGTTTGTGATATTCGGAGCGGCAATACATCTGACAGACAGAGGTCCCATTTTTTACACGCAGACAAGACTCACAATAGACGGTAAACTTTTTAAGATATATAAGTTCAGAACTATGAGAGTGGATGCTGAAAAAGACGGAGTGGCAAGGCTTGCGGGTGAAGTTGACGACAGGATAACCGATGTGGGTAAGATATTAAGAGCTACAAGGCTTGATGAGTTGCCGCAGTTATTTAATATAATAAAGGGTGAGATGAGCCTTGTAGGTCCAAGACCTGAGAGACCTGAAATCGCAGCAGAGTATATGGAGGATTTGCCTGAGTTTGCTATGAGACTGAAGATGAAGGCGGGACTTACAGGATATGCACAGGTGCATGGAAAGTACAATACCACCCCGTATGATAAATTAAAATTGGATTTACATTATATAAGAAACTACAGTCTTTGGATGGATCTTATTTTGATTGTGCTGACTCCGAAGGTTTTATTTATGAAGGAGTCTACAGAGGGCGTAGGAGAAGGCGAGACAAATGCCAATAATAAGGATAAGTAAAAGCAGGGTGCAAACCTGCTTTTTTTGTGATAAGATGGTGTTACACGGCAAAGATTTCTATTTTTTCATATGTTGACAAAAATCATATAAGCGTATACAATAAAAGAGAACATACATTCGATGGAGGTTGTTATGAAAAAGGATAAAAATTCCAAAGCAACACAACAAGTAAAACAGGTAACGGAACATAGTGAGAAGCAGGCGGCGCTTGAGTCCGCTCTGACACAGATAGAGAAAGCATACGGTAAGGGTTCGGTGATGAAGCTTGGAGACGGTAATATTCACATGAATGTGGAGACTATTCCGACAGGTTCACTGGGTCTTGATATAGCACTTGGAGTAGGCGGTATCCCGAAGGGCAGAATAATAGAAGTATACGGTCCCGAGTCATCAGGTAAGACTACGGTAGCTCTTCATATGGTTGCGGAAGCACAGAAACTTGGAGGTATTGCGGCGTTTATTGATGCCGAGCATGCACTTGATCCTGCGTATGCCGAGAGGATAGGTGTCAATATAAATGAGTTATATGTATCACAGCCTGACAACGGTGAACAGGCACTTGAGATTACAGAGACGATGGTAAGATCCGGAGCCATTGATATTATCATAGTTGACTCCGTAGCGGCCCTTGTACCTAAGGGAGAGATAGAAGGTGATATGGGTGACTCACATATGGGCTTGCAGGCAAGACTTATGAGTCAGGGACTTAGGAAGCTTACAGGTATAGTAAGTAAGAGTAACTGTATAGTTATTTTTATCAACCAGCTTAGAGATAAGATAGGAGTTATGTTCGGCAGTCCCGAGACCACTACAGGCGGTAGAGCATTGAAGTTCTATGCCTCAGTAAGACTTGACGTAAGAAAAGTCGAGCAGATAAAGCAGGGCGGAGAGCTTATAGGTACAAAGACCAGAATAAAGGTAGTGAAGAACAAGGTTGCACCTCCTTTTAAAGAGGCCGAGTTTGATATAATGTACGGACTGGGTATATC
>CAUQKD010000011.1:0-20275 GCA_963518365.1 uncultured Lachnoanaerobaculum sp.
AAACTTCCTCTTCATTATATACAGATACAATAATTGAAATCTTCTTACTCATAAATCTCTATCTCCGTACTGCCGTGGGTCGGGACTCTGTCAGCCTTTGTGGGAGGCGTCATATAATCACCGTACACCAGATGCAAAACACTGTCATACTCATCTATTATAGAAAGTGTGGCATCCTCAAACTTTATATTCAAATACTTTTCATACCAATCCTTATTCACCTTTATATCAATATAATCCGGCTGATAATTGCTGTAATACCATGTAGTACTCTTTCTTGACTTATAGAAAAGCTTTGAAAGCCCGTCCTGCAGTTTAAAAAGGCTTTTCATAGGTATTATTTTTCCGAAAATTGAAAAGAACAATACCGCAAGTTTCATAGAACCCTTATATTTTTTCAACTCAAGTTTTTTCCTGTGCCCCATTGAAAACAGGTATATAAGCTTCTGGTTGAATAATACAAATCTTTGCAATGTCTTTGATTTCGGCAACTTATCCAAAATGAATATATCCACCCAAAGGTGATTTAACTTACCCTCATAAGGATCCTTTTTGTCATTATTTTTATGCCTTGCGCTCGGCTTATATATTATCCTCGGAGTAAAATCATAAAATACTTTACCGTTTTTGAACTCATTCGGCATGATGAAATCCAGCTTATCACTCAACTCTCTCTTTACAATCCTTTTAAACGCCTCAAAATTCGCCCTTGTCATTGCAATATCGGCATCATCATCCCAAGGAATAAAACCTCCATGCCTTATCGCACCAAGTAGCGTACCTGAGTCCAAAGTATAATTTATTTTATACCTTTTACATATTCTGTCTATTTCCTGCAAAATATATAAATTCGCCTTTTGCAGGGCAAGCATTCCATAAGAGTTATCCATTGCTAAGCCTTCCCATCAAAATAATTTAACGACATCATTTTACACTCTTTACAGTGCACAAATCAACAGTATTATTCACTAAAAATGTTCAATTTCTTAGATTTTATCAATCTGAGTGCATCTCTTGTTTTTTTAGGACTGTGATACTGTAACACCTCCTTTAACGTCTCATCACTCTCATACTCAAAATTCTTTGCAACCTTCACCTTTGTTTCAAAACTTTTCATACGATATTTCGCCATTCTTATCTCATTGCCTGCCGTCAGTACATTACCTGCAAACACCAGTATTACAAAAACAAAAATGCCAATATTTGATATAAGAGAAATCTTTATCGGTGCAGGCTTCTTTCTTCCCGGTCCTTTCACCTTTCGCTTAATATAGGCAAATGTCAATATAACTCCTATAAGCCCCGCTCCGAACTGAAGTGAATACCTTGAGCTCATCGCATACATGGGATCCAAAAAAATCCACCTTGTAAGTATTACCATAGTGTGACTGAAAAGTCCCGATACAACCAACAAAAGCGGAAATATCGTATCCTCATATATCTTATATCTAAAGTTCATATACAGTGCATAAAGATAAAATAATATAATTACCGCACCGAGTATTCCTGTTCCTATTACATTTATCTCAAAGTATTTTACAAGCTCCACACTGACCACGTCAGATGCGAATGTATTTAGCCCAAAATACAAAAAGTAAAGCGGATCTCTGGCAAATACCGTCACGATACTCTCGCTTGTCGCTCCTGCATTCACATTGTCGGCATTCATATAAGAATACATAAATAAAGCCAATGCCATAGCTACAGGTATACACATCAATACTCCTCTTTTTTTCTTTCTAAAAAAAGCATAGAAAATATAGGCACAAATAAGTGTTGCACCGTAGGCAAGTGAATACGAACCTGCCGCCATTATTATTGTAAATACCGGCAATAAAATATTTAGCACAAGTTTAAAACCGCTCTCTTTTTGAATATATGAATCCAGTACATAAAAATGCAGTGCAAACAAAAAGAATGTAAAAAAATGTACCCAGCCTGTACCGTTTGTGAGCATCTCCCACTGTGAAAGTGAGAATACCACCATCATCACAAGAATGATATATCCGATTTTTAAATTCTTCTTTGCCATAAACAGCCCTATAACAATACCCATAATTGCAAGAAATATTACTCCCAAGCTCATATCAAACATTGTGGAATAGTTAAAAAACTTTACATTTATTGCTCTTTCAAAAAATGTTATAGGCAATCTTGTCAGTACATCCTTTCCAAAATAAGGTACAGGTGAAAACGGATTGTGTAAATAAGTATTTATAATTCTGATATAGTCTGTATAGACCACATCAAGCACCGCACTTCTTATATATGCACTTAAATATATTGCACCTACTATCGGTAGGAAAAATGCTAAAAACTTCTTCATTATACCCCTACTATTCTATCTTTATATTCAAAATAAAGCTAAGTTTCTTATCGCCTCTTTGCTCCTTGGCATCAGGCATATAGAAATTGCTCTTCATATGTATCGGTATTACAGTATTCGGAGTGGTATCCGCCTCATAGTAAGTTATATTTGAAACCAAATCCAAGGTTTCTTTTTCTCCGTTTGCATCTATCTCGATACTTTCATTTCCGGTAAGCTCTCCCGGATACATTATTTCAAAATGAATCTGTCCATGCTCTCCCGACATTACATTAAACTTCGCCTCTTCATCAGTCCAACCGTCATCATAATGTCCGTAGATATTTTCAACCCTTATATTCTTTAAAAAATCCGTAACATTGACATATTCGTTGCTCTTTTTATCTTCAGTCAGCACTATCATATCTTCATTCACTATTCCTATATCTCTGTAGTTGTCAACAAATGTCACTATATCATCCCTGATATCGTTGTTATGGGCTCTGAAGAATTCAAGCGCATCGAAATCACTCAGTTTAAAATCATTTTTTATTATAAAAATCCTTTTATTATCTAAGTCCTTATCATATTTGTAGTAAGTCTCATTTGCCAGTGAATTGGCCCTGTTTTGTCCCTCAAAGAGATATATCTTATTATAATAACCTCTGTAGTACATATCCCCTATAAGCATACAAAATCCCCATACCATCACAAGTATTGCGGACACAAATGAAACATGGAATATTCTGCTTAGTGAAGTCCCTATGACTTTATTCTTTGACTTTCTTACAGTTATCTTTTTATCCACACCATAGATATAAGCTGTAAGTAAGAGTAAAAATAAAAAAGGTGCATACAGCCATCTCATCTCAACTCTTATAGTTACGGCGGATGACACTATACTTCCTATAATAAATCCTGAAAACAGTAAGATATTTTTTATCCAGTCAAATTCAATTTTTTTACTTCTCATCAAAATGGAATATACAGATTTACAAATAAACATAATAAAAGCAAATATTCCGATAATTATTAGAATTTTAACTGCAATATTTACATCTTTAAAGTCAATTCCGTTCAGATGTGTAGGCCCTGTATTTATTCCGCAAAGATATAATATCTCAGTTTTTACAGATACAAAAAAACTTGACAGTTTGAATGTCTCACTTACCTTTGAGTTACCTGTGCCCTCAGGTATAAATGACTTTAAAGCCGCAAATCTTATATAATTTGCCACAATAAAAGTAATTATTGCCACCGGTGCATTTATTATTCTGTATCCCTTTTTCACAATTACTGCAAAGATAAGCATCGGAAAGAGTACCACAAATCTCTCATGTGTAAAACAGTCCAAAAAATAAAATATACAGGCATAATAAAAGTATCTGTTTTCCTGTCCGTTGATATATTTGTAAAGGCATACACAAAGTGCAAATGCAAATATCATCGCCATGGCTTCCATAAGTCCGAGATACTGACTTATATCATAGTATGAAAATCTTGAGACCAAAAACATGGCGGCAAATAAAAACGCCATCGTCTTTGAACGCGCAAGCCCCTTTGAAAAAAAATAAATTGCAATTGCTATCCCTGCGCCTATAACTATATTTATAGGCACAATAAAATCAAGATTATTTTTTATAATCCCTTGATATATCCAAGTAACCGCCCAGTATACCGGCCTGAACTTTCTCATCTCATGTGGAAATACATATCTGAAAAATCCCGTTCCCCTTCTGGTGGACCACATAAGCAGGTCATCCATATATAAGCCTTTTATACTGATTCCGGTATTTATAATAAATGCAATACCTATAAGAAGTAATGAAAGCAATATATCCTTCAGATATTCGTATTTTTCTTCAACTTTTACCAGTACCATATCTCCCCCTAAAAATATGCATTATACGAAGTTTGATAGAGCTTCTTTACAACAGCTGCCAGCGGCCTTGGCAACAATCTGTCAAACATAATACTCTCTTCTTTTTGCCTTGAGTGATCAAGTATACTCTTTTTTGTGGTCGCACCGTCATGTACTCTGTAGCAAATCCCCGGATTTTCACAAAGTACAAACCTTCCTTCCAATTTTGCAAGCTTAAGAAGGCATTCCCAATCCAGTGCAAACTGAAAACTTGATAAAAACAAATCTTTCGGACAGAGTCTCTTATCATAGGCGCAACTTGGCGCTATTATAGGATTTCCGAAGGTTATAGCAAGCCTTTTTACAAACTCTATATTGTTCAGCGCATTGAAAGTAAGCGGCAGTCTGAGAATTCTCTTCACAAGCTCCACTTTTCCGAACTTCATCTTTCCGTTTTTTATAGTAATGGACGATGTTGTAAAAAGAGTCATATCCGGATATTTCTTTTTATACTTTAATAAATCTTTTGTATAGTTCTTAAGATAAATATCATCCTGATGTGCTATCGTTACCAACTCCGTATCGGCTATATTGTAAGCAAACTGCCAGTCATTGCCTATATTTGAAATATTATCGGCTTTTTTAATATTGTTGACAAATACATCAATTCCGTATTTGGTTGCAATACTGTAGATATATTCATTAGGTGTAGAGGTTGCAATCTTTATATCCGACTTTACTTTCTGAGCTTTCAAAGATTTTATACAGTCCTCCAAATATTTTGATTCCTTATATGCACAAATAACAAATGTATGTTTCATAACGGCTCCACCTTTGCTACTTTATTTTGCTTATATACAATGTCTCACATTATACCACGAAAAGCTTATTATTGCATTACCCGCAGTATATGAAAAAATCTATGGAAAGGAAAGCCTTCCCATAGATTATAGATATTATCTTCTGTTTTCCTGTGCCGTCCACTTAAAGTTCGGAACTTTTTCCTGCCACTTACTTATACCTAAGACGCTCTTTGCGAAGTCCGTATTGTCAAGTGTGTACTTTGCCTTGTCAATGTATTTGAATACATTCCAAATCTTTCTCTTTGAAACAGCCTTAATCTCATCACCCACATTCATATTGCAGGTCCAAAGTCCGAATGAAAGCCCCGATCTTACCTCAAGCGGTGCATCCACCTGACGGCTGAGTATATATGCTTCAATATACGGGTTTGAATCTACAAGGTAATATGAGTACGCAAAAGCTGCAGCCTGCTCATTTTCTATATTGCCTCTTGTAGGGTTGGTGGCTGTAAAGCCCTCCTCCGTAAGCATTATATGTCTTACCACACCGTTTTTCTTAAGTGCATCCTGTGCAAAGTAGTCTGTAAGCTTATTCAGGTTTGCAAAGTTGATTACAGGAGAATCAAAACTGTCCTTGATAAGTCCTGTCTTCTCTGCATCATCCCAGAACTCAGGCTCCGTCATAGGTGCCGGATACGGGTGATATGCAAGACCCCAGTCTATATCTCCGTGCTCCAATACCAAAGAGTTGAAGTTGTCGACTACCTGCTTGCCTCCGTACTTGTTCTTGTTGTTGATCTCATTGTTCCAGTTGTAATCAAGCGAATAAAATACTCTGTCGGTTGACGAGTTTGACTTTATTGCATTGTAGAAAATTCTGAATGCCTTCTCATATCTTCTTGTATAGCTTCTTACATCCATATCTCCGACATAGTTCCACTGCTGGTTGTTGATCTCATTTCCTATAATCCAGTTGGATACCTTACCGTACTTAGGTGTCTTTCCGTTGTATCTTTCAGCAAGAAATGACGCTATAGCCTCTGTAGTCTCCGCTCCCTCTTTTGAGGATGCATTGAACATATAGTAGAATATACTGTCTCTTCTCGGCATATTAGGGTACATAAGCTCAGGATGTGCTTCATTATAGCCGTTTAAAATAATGGCCGTAACTGTCATATCTTTTCCTGAAAATGCACTGATAGTCTTGTCATAGTCCTCAACTACAGCCTTGTTGAAATGATATGTCTTACCGTTGTAATTGTAGTCGATACCGTTACCGAGGATCTGATTAAAGGCAATATTGGTGGATGCGTGCTTTACTCCAAGGTCAAAAGCATCGTCAAGCATCTTTAACTCAATCTGCAATCCCTTCTTTGAGGCCTGTGTCTTATACGCGGCGGTATTTGAAGCAACCGCCTCAGGATTTGTGATATACTTTTGCGAACTTACAGGAACATACTTGCTTCCGTCATATACCGCCACCACATAGCTGTTATAAAGTCTGCTGTTCTCACTTCCCTTATTCAACTGATATGATTTTGTTACACTTCCCGCACCGATTTTCTCAAGATAGTCGGTTCTGTTTCCGATACCGTCCTCATACGGCTGTAACTCAAAAAGATAGAAGTTACCGTCGGTACCTGACATATCACCTGAGTTGTTCATTGTAATGTCAACTGTAGTCTTATTTGAACCTATTGTAACAGAATCGATACTTGATGTTGCACCAAGCGCATATGCCTTACCGTGTATGCCGAGTCCCAGCATAGTCACAACCGCAAATGCGGATGCAAGCTTTATTAAATTTCTTCTCTTCATTTCGCCTCCTTATAAGAACTATTATAGCGTATTTCACAAATACTTTTGTTAATTTTTTTTTACAGTTTTGTTATTTACTAAGTAAGGCGTCAGAGTCTTATACATACTGTAGCAAATATCTGCAAAAGAGAAAGTCCGTTCACAAAAATAAACAGGAATATCAAAGTTCTCTTCATCTCACTCTTTACCGAAATCTTGTTGTTTTGAAGTACCGAAAGTATAGGAAGCATCACCGGTATAAAGTATCTGCCGCTGACTCCCTCTATAAACTGTGAACTTATCGGAGTCCACGCAATAAGCATTGATAAAAGTATAAGGAATATTACAAATCCCACACCGACAAGCGCAAGAATTTTATCCTTTAAAAGCAGCAACTTTTCCTTGCCCTCTCCGAATACGGAAAGTATTAAAGCCGCATTTAACACCAAAAAACCTATATAAGGTATTCCGACCACAGTATCCGCATGACCCAAATAAGTTCCCATCATGGTACCGTGATAGTATTCAAGCTGCAAAATAATTGTATTATAAAACAACTTTATCGCCTTGGCTTTGTTGTGAATCAAATACCCTATTGTATAGCTTTGCTCACCCGCCCACTCAAGACTGTCGGTATTGCTTGTGGAATATCCTACCACCGTCGCCCTGTTTACCAGATACATTGCAATTACAAATGACAGAAGTACAGTCACCGCACTTGCAAGGAAAAATGTTATATTTTCTTTTTTTATCTTTCCGTTTACCTTGCCTCTTACACTGAATTTTTGCATAGGTATTGCAAAAAGTATAAGCAGTATAGGAAAATATACCATCTTACAGGGTAAAATAAGTCCTGAAAACAATGTCACAACTATTAAATCCTTTATATTAAAGGAATCCTTTTCATATGCAAGGTAAAATACATATGAAACAAAGAAAATCAAACTTGCAATCATAATCGCATCATATGAATATGACGCAGCAAGTTCGATTGTAGTCGGAAACAAACCTATAAGGAATATAAACTCTTTAAACTTCGGCAAAAGCTTTATTGCAAAAGATGTAAGCAAAACAAAGACCGCCAGGTTTGCGAGTCTGCCGAAAATCACAAGATATACACTTCCAAGCCCCAATATCCTTGCTATACTTATGCCGAGTGCTGCAAAAAAATATACACTCGGTATGGTATTTACAGGTGAATGTAGCGACTGCGCTTTGTCATAAGTCTTTCCGTTAAAACTAATCCCGCTATTGCGACTGCGAAGATTCCCCTCTTCATAAAAAACCTTATAAGATGCTTCTTCCAGCTTGCTTGAAACAATTTTGCCATGACTCCCTCCTTCCGGTATCAAAACGCCCTCTTTTACACTTTTATTTGCATCAAATTTATATTCATTCTCAGTATCTTCAAGCCACAAATCTCCGGCTCTTATTATCACATGCCCGTCTGTAACAGTGGCTCTCTCACCAAGCATTATATTTGATATTTTATATGCCGAGATAAAATGTGCAATCTCATCCGGAGCCGACATTGCCGGAAATACGTACATATATGCAAGTCCGAATAATGTCAGTACTATCGGATATATCTTTACAATACTTAATTTTGTCAACTTCAGATATATAAGTGAGGCCAAAACTATAACAAAAACAGCTGTAGCCAAAACAAAATATCCCTTTTTTAAGAATATATCATTTGTATGTGAGATTCCCATTTTTACATAAGTGTAGCTGATATATGCAATTATAATAAATCCTATGATATATCCCAAAAAATATATTATTTTTTTCATATTCTCTCCAAATAACACTTGTACTTTTTACAAATAGATATTACACTGTAATCACCACAATTGTAAAGGAGGTTATTATGGCAAGTTTCAAAAAGTTATTATTTTTAGCATCTCTTGCAGGTGCCGCAGCAGCAGGTGTGTCATATGTACTGAAGTATAAAGGATATCAAAAGGAATTGGAGGGTGAGTTCAAAGATTTTGATGATGAACTTGATGAAAATACAGACAATAACCCTTCCGACAGAAAATATACCGAACTGAAATCATCTACAGATGAATTCGTTACTGCCGCTAAGGATACCGCAAACAGTGCCAAGGGAATGGCAAGCGCCGCCAAGGAAGTACTTAAAGGAGTTGCAAATATTGTAAGTGACAATGTGGCCGCTGCAACCGATGTTGCTAAGGACAGTGCAAAACCTATATTTGATAAAGCAAAAGATAAGCTTGATAAGGCAACAAAAAAGTCTGAGGATGATGATTCTGAAGTGGAAGTTGACTTTTATGAAATGAATCCTGACGAGGACAAAAAAGACCTTGCACAAAAAATAGACGATGTCCTTGATGATGGAAAAAAGAACTGAACTTAAAAAGAGGCCTAAGGCCTCTTTTTTATCTGTCTTTAAATGCAGTATATTCGTGTAAATCACCCACATACTTTGTAGCAGGTCTCATTATTCTTCCGTCATAAAGCTTGTTCTCCACATTATGTGCAACCCAACCTATATTTCTTGCCACTACAAAGAGCGGTGTATATAAGTCTTCAGGTATTCCAAGCATATTGTAGGCAAATCCTGAATAGAGGTCTACATTTGAAGAAATTGTAGTGCCCTTTCTTTCAAATACCACCTTCTTTACAGTCTTTTCAAATACCTCGTAAAAGTGATATTCGTCAAGTCTGTCCTTATCCTTTGCCACGACCTCACAGTACTCTCTTAAAAGCTCGGCTCTAGGGTCTGTAATTGTATAAACCGCATGTCCGAATCCATATATAAGTCCGCTACAGTCATAGAAATCTTTATCAAGCAATCTGTTTACAACATTTCTTATCTTCTTTTCATCTGTGGTTATGCCTATTTCATCCTTCACGGCCTTCATCATCTGCACCACGGATATATTTGCGCCGCCGTGCTTAGGTCCTTTCAGTGAACCGATAGATGCTGCTATTGTAGAGTATATATCCGTACCTGTGGATGAAACAACTACATTTGTAAATGTTGAGTTGTTACCGCCGCCGTGGTCCGCATGAAGTACAAGTATTGTATCCAGCAGTGCCGCCTCATTCTTTGAGAATTTTTGGTCAACTCTTAACATCTGTAAGATATTCTCAGCCATTGACAGCTTCTCATCAGGATAATGTATTATAAGACTGTCGTTGTTGAAATAATGTCTCTTTGCCTGATATGCATAGCACATTATTACAGGTAGAAATGCCGATATTCTGAGTCCTTTTAATAAAGTGGAAAATACATCCACATTGTCAGGCTCATCATCGTAGTTGTAAAGTGTAAGTACCGCATTTTGAAGTACATTCATCAAATTCTTTCCCGGATTTCTAAGAAGTACACTCTCAAAAAAGCCGTTAGGCAAAGCGTACATACTTCTAAATACCTTTGAAAAATTATCAAGCTCCACCTTATTCGGCAAGAAACCGAACAGCAGTAAGAACATTACTTCTTCATAGCCTCTGACAGATTTTGCACTTCCGTTTACAAGGTCGTTAAGACTGTAGCCTCTGTAGTAGAGCTTACCGTCCACATTTGTCTTCACGCCGTCCACTATATCATAGCCCACTACATCGGAAACCTTTGTAAGTCCTACTCTTACTCCTGTGCCGTCTTCGTTTCTAAGTCCCTTTTTTACATTGAACTCACTGAAAAGCACATTTTTTATCTCATTATAATTTTGACTCTTACCGAACTCCTGTGCCAAAAAACTGTCAATACAATTATCTCTCATTTATAACTTTCCTCTAATCTTTAAATACTCAAGTATCAATTCCACGCCTTGATCAAGTGTAATCTTTGATGTGTTCAGCGGCAGATCATAATGTGTCATATCGTCCCACTCTTCACCTGTGTAGTACTTATAGTACTCTTTTCTGATCCTGTTGTTTCTTTGTACTCGTCTAAGAGCTTCCTTGGCGTCCACTCCGTCTACATCCATTACTCTGTCCACTTTTGTAGAGAGGTCCGCATACACAAAGAGTGAAATAAAATCCTCATCTCCTGCGGAGCTGAGTACAAAGTCCGAGCATCTTCCGATAAGTATACAGGCTTCATTTGCAGCCAACTCTCTTATCACTTCACTTTCAAATCTGAAAAGATTGTCAGGTGAAACAATATCGTCACCTATTGACGGCTTATTATTTGTATTCTTTATTCCGCCTATGATTCTTTGCAAAATATTGTTACCCGGTCTCTCATCATTCATTCTGAAATACTGCTCTCCCACAGCCGAATGTTCGGATGCACGCCTTATTATTTCATCGTCATAATAAGGTATACCAAGTTTCTCTGAAAGCTTTTGTCCTATTATCCTTCCGCCGCTTCCATATTCTCTGTTTATGGTGATAATAAGTTTCTTATCCATAGTCCCCTCCGTTTTTATCTAGTTTGCCAACATCATTCTGTCATTTGCAAACTCTCCGCCGCTTGCCTCTTCAAACTTCCTTAAAAGATCCTCGACTTTAAGTTTCTTTTTCTCTTCTCTGCTTACATCATATATCACTCTTCCCGAGTGCATCATAATAAGCCTGTTTCCGATATTCAGCGCATCCTTCATATTGTGAGTAACCATCATTGCGGTAAGATTTTGCTCCGCAACCACCTGCTCTGTAAGGTCAAGTACTCTCTTTGCGGTCTTCGGGTCAAGTGCCGCCGTATGCTCGTCAAGAAGCAAAAGCTTAGGCTTTTTCAGTGTTGCCATCAAAAGTGTCAGTGCCTGTCTTTGACCTCCCGACAGCAGTCCCACCTTTGAAGTCATTCTGGTCTGAAGTCCGAGGTCAAGTTTTGAAAGTATCTCTTTGTACTTTTCCTTCTCGGATTTTTTGATGCCCCAAGCCAGTCCTCTTGACTCACCTCTTCTGAAAGCAAGTGCAAGGTTCTCATCTATTTGCATACCTGCACTGGTTCCCATCATAGGGTCCTGAAATACTCTTCCTATATACTTTGCTCTCTTGTACTCAGGCATCCTTGATATATCTACTCCGTCTATTATGATCCTGCCTCCGTCTATGGGATATACGCCTGCAATCATATTCAACATTGTAGATTTACCTGCACCGTTTCCTCCGATGATTGTCACAAAGTCGCCGGGATTCAGATGCAGTGACAGTTTGTTTAAAGCTTTCTTTTCGTTTATTGTACCTTTGTTGAAGGTCTTGCTTACATTTAAAATCTCTAACATCTTACTCTCCCTTTGGTGAATATGCTCTGTTTAATCTTATTTTAGCACTAATTACCGGTACTGCCAATGCCAATGCCACTATTATAGCTGAGAGTATCTTCATATCGTTGGCGTCCATACCGAGCTGCAATACGATACCTCTTATTACAAAATATACTATTGAGCCGACCACAGCCGATGTAAGTTTCATCCAAAATGAAATCACTTTTCCAAGTATTACCTCACCTATAACTATTGCCGCAAGTCCTATTACTATGGCACCTGTACCTGCATTTATATCCGCATACTTTTGACTCTGCACTATAAGTCCGCCTGAAAGTCCTATAAGTCCGTTACTGATTACAAGTGCAAGCAGCTTTGTATGAGCTGTATTTACACCTAGTGCTCTTATCATTGCTTCATTATTTCCCGTAGCTCTGAGTGCCGAACCCAGCTCGGTACCGAAAAACCAGTATAAAATAAGTATTATAAGTACTATTATTATTCCGCCCAAAATAACACCTGCTATTGAATTGCTGATTCTCGTAACATCTGTAAGCCATGAAAATATTGTCTTTGTCTTTAAAAGCGGCACATTACTCTTTCCCATAACTCGTAGGTTAATTGACCACAAAGAAATCTGTGTCAAAATACCTGCAAGTATCGCAGGAATCTCAAATATTGTATGCAATGCTCCTGTAATAAATCCGGCTATCATACCTGCAATTGTCGCAAATATAAGTGCCGCCAAAGGATTCATATGGAAATTCACAATCATAACCGCACACACACAACCTCCGAAAGCGAAACTTCCGTCCGCCGTCAAATCGGGAATATCAAGCAATTTATAAGTAATATATACTCCAAGAACCATTACACCCCAAAGTATTCCCTGTGATACGGCTCCCAAAAGTGCTGTAAACATTTTTACCTCCACAAATCTATATTTAATAACAACAAAACCGGCATACACCGGTCTTGAAAATTTCTTATTCCATTGAAATATTTGATGTATCTATTCCAAGTTCCTTTGCAACCTCATCGTTTATAACAAGCTTACATTTGTCCTTAGGTAAATATGCAATCGGAATATCCGCCGGAGACTTGCCGTTTAGAATCTCTACAGCCTGCTCTCCTGCAAGCTTGCCGACCTCAAAATAGTCTATACCGTATGTTGCAAGAGCACCGTTTTCAACATGAGCCGCCTCAGCTCCGATAATAGGAATCTTATGCTCCGTGGTTGCAACCATTGCTACGGTTGTCATACCTGCCGCAATAACATTGTCTGTAGGTACATAGATGGCATCCACCTTACCTACCATTGACTCAACAACACTTTGTATCTCATTTGAACTTGAAACGGTGTACTCCACACCGTTAAGCCCCTTAGCCTTCAGGGCATCCATAGCAAGTTCCGCCTGAAGCTTTGAGTTGGCCTCCGCAGTACAGTAAAGAATACCTACATTCTTTGCCTCAGGTAAAATCTTTGTAAGAAGTTCAATCTGATCCGCTACCGGTGTAAGGTCCGAACTTCCGGTAACATTGCCGCCCGGCTTCTCGTTACTGTCTACAAGCCCCGACTCTGCAGGGTCTGTAACTGCTGTTATAACCACAGGAATATCTGATGTGGCACCTGCTACAGCCTGTGCCGCCGGTGTTGCAATAGCAAGAATCAAATCCTTTTTATCGTTTACAAGTTTGTTTGCAATAGTCTGTGCCGCAGACTGCTCACCTCCGGCATTCTCCTGCTCGATATCCACATTCATTCCGGCCTCTTTGAGTGCGGCAACAAATCCTTCATTTGCTTTATCAAGTGCAGGATGTTGTACATACTGCAAAATACCTATCTTTTTCGCATTCGTATCCGCCTGTGATGAAACATCGGTTTTTGCATCGGCGCTTGCAGTACTGTCTGAAGTATCAGCCTTCGAGCCGCATGCCATAAGGCTTGCACCAAGCAACATAGCCACAGCTATTTTAAATATATTCTTTTTCATATACTGTCCTTCCATTTACAATAAAACTCTGCAATGGATTATACTATAACAAAATTTTTGCGTCAATACCTTAAGGCTTTAAACCTTAAAAGTTTAAAGCGATAAAGTGACAATAATATAACTTAATCTCAAAGCTGAACTCATGGATTTTGACTTAAAAACTTCTTTATATTCTCAATATTTCTTAAACCCTCTTCATAGCCTTCATTATATAGGCTTTCAAGCTTGGCAACACTCTTTTCAAGTCTTTGTACAATAACCTTCTTTTGAGGTCTTATTATAAGAAGCTTGCCCTCATTTGCAAGAGCTTCCATCTCTTCCTGCATTGCATTATACCTTTCAGGCACAGTCATAAGCTTATCTACAAGTCTTGGAAGCGGCTTAAAATATCTCTTATATATACTCTCATTTACCTTGTTTACAGACTTTTTTCTGTATCCCTCTTCTCTTGTGAGTACAACCACAGCCTTAGGATATCCTAGGTCAAAGGCTCTTTTGTATGCAATGGATGTGGACACTCCGCCGTCCAGATACTTTCTTCCCTCAACATCAATCATTTTTGACATCACAGGTATGGATGCCGACGCTTCTACACCTGCAACAATGTCACTGCATTTATCTCTGTCAAAATATGTACTCTCACCGGTTATTACATCTGTGGCTACAGCCTCATACTTTTGTGATTTGTCATTAAAGGCTTCCCAATCAAAAGGATCATATTTATTTGAAATATCGCCAAATAAAAAATCAAAATTGAATATCTGTCTTGATGTAAACATATTTTTGAAACTTATATACCTCTTATCATGCAGATACTTAAGATTTATCCTCTTTGACCTGCCTCTCTGTTTTGAAACATAGTTCATTCCGTTCATAGAGCCTGCTGAAACTCCGTTCACATATTCAATATACAAATCATTGTCCAAAAATGCGTCCAAAACTCCGGCAGTAAAAAGCCCTCTTAAAGAGCCGCCTTCCAAACACAATGCTCCCTTTAATATATCCATCATCCTACCTCCGTTTTAATATTTTAGCACCTTGATTGTAATTACTCAATCTGTTACAATCTACATTATCGTAAAAATGAGAGGTATTTTATGGCAGAAAAATTAGCGAAATCACTTATCGGGATGATGGGTGGACTTTTATCACTCAGCTTCGGCAAGCAGCTGATAGTATTTATTATATCCATGTTGCCTATATTGGAGCTTAGAGGAGGACTTATAGCCGCATCACTGCTTAAGCTTCCGCCGCTTGAGAGCTATATTATCGCAATAGTGGGCAATGTTATTCCGGTTCCTTTTATACTCCTTTTAATCAATAAAATTTTAAGGGCAATGGAAAAATCAAGATTCAGACTTTTTAGAGGATTTCATTCATTCCTGCATAAAAAGATAATGAAGAATAAGGACTCTATAGAAAAATACGGTTTTTGGGGACTTGTAATCTTTGTAGGTATACCGCTTCCGGGTACAGGTGCCTGGACAGGTGCAATAATTGCGGCATTTCTTGAGATGGACAGAAAAAAAGCTTTCCTCGGTATACTGCTTGGCATGCTGATGGCAAGTATTATAATGATGATTATATCCTTCGGACTTATTTCAAAGGTGGCATAAAAATATCGCAACGGCTTTCGTTGCGACTTTTTATATAGGTCCTTTATTTAATACCAAAACAGCAATATAATGATCGACATCATTAACAGCATAGTATTCATAACTATATTTCCTCTATATCATTGAAAAAACAACTCTTTTTGCCGTCACCGCATATAGGTCCTACAGAGTAGACTTTTACCAAAAGCGCATCCTTTTCCCCGTTCAAAAACAGTTCTCTTACATATTGATAATTACCGTACTTTTTGCCCTTCACTATTGACCTGTTGTGTATATCTGAAAAATAAGTGAACAGACCTGTAGATAAAGTCTTATTCCATGCATCTTCATTCATATATGTATATAATAAAACGGAATTGTCTACAAAATCCTGAACGATAACAGGGAGTAAACCTTCATTATTTAGCTTTAAGTCTTTCCACTCAAAATTTGTTTTTCCGCTGTAAATTCTGGCATCAATATGTTTCATAAAAATTCTCTCCTTTACCTGTCCAAAAGATATAAACTCAAACTTTCAAGATAATGTACGATGATATCGCCTTTTTTCGGTATCTCATACTCCAAGTTCAGCTCTTCAAATTTAAAACTCTTTTTACCGCCCGCATACATCCTGTCCATAAATACTCTCAAATCACTTAGCGGCACATACATAATCTTATCAAGTGACTTGAAAAATATAATTAAAAAAGCGATACCGCCCTGCTTTTCAAACTCACACATAAATTTAAACTGATGCTCATGTACATTTGCCAAAGAAAAGCTTGCAGTAGCGCACTCCTTTGCATCAAAACATACAGGTAACCCCTGTACCGCCCCTATATAGTCCACAGTTGACTTCTTATCAAAATATGCCAATGTGATATGCCTTGTACTCTTGTCAATATCAATAGGTGTGATGGGGGTGGGTATCTTTTGAATAAGTGCAAGCCCCGATTCTCTGTACTTTTCATTTGAATAGTTTATATACTCTTCAAGTACCGAGCCTCTAAGACCTCTTGTCTTCCAAGTTCCCATCTCCTATCACCTTTCTGAAATCACCGTTATACTCAGCCACAAAGCACCTGCCTTTTAGCGCTTTGAAAGTCTCTGTATCCGATATGTCTTCATTTTTGTATACAAGTTTATAAGAATGCAGCATTTGCCATTTTATTCCGTATTTTTTCTTATAGACTTCATTTTCGGACCTGTTGCCGTACTTGAAATCACCTATTATCGGATGTGACATACTTGCCAGATGTGCCCTTATCTGATGTGTCTTTCCTGTAATCAGCTTTACCGACAGCAAAGTGGCGTCATCAAAATATCCTATAGGCTCGTACTCCGTCTGTATATAATCCGATTTTTCAAACTCAACATTTTTTATAATTACCTTATTGGTCTTTTCATCCTTATAAAGCCAACTGGATATAGCACATTTTTCACTTACTTTTCCCTTCACAAGAGCCAAATAGAACTTTTTTACCGCCTTTGTCTTTATCAGCTCATTATTTACTCTAAGCCCTTCCAAAGTCTTACCGCATACCAAAAGTCCTGAGGTGTTTCTGTCAAGTCTGTTACAAATAGACGGCTTAAAAGTATTCAAGGCGGTCTCATCAAAATGAAGGTACTCTAAAAGCAAATCATTTACAGATACATCATTTGCCTGTGCCTTTTGTGACAACAATCCGGCCGGCTTATTTATAATTACAGTATTTTCATCTTCATATACTATATATGACTTGAATGTAGCCGCCTTATTGTCCTTATCTGTATTTTCAGCCTTGACTGTCTGTGAAATATTTTTCTTTCCTGTAAGTTTTTCAAAGCTTTCATCTGAAAACCAAAGTTTGATACTTGACCCAAGCATCAGTCTCTCCTTGCCGTCAGCCTTCTTATCATCCAGTGTAATATTTTTCTTTCTGAGCATCTTAAAGATAAAGCCAGCATTTGCATTTACAAATATCTTTTCCAACACTCTGTCAAGCCTCTGACCGCTTTCATTCTTCCCTACAATTATCTCAACCATTATACCGACAGGCTTTTTAAGATTGCCCTAATCTCATTTAATTTATTGTCAACATTCTCTTCTTTCTGTGAAGCTTTTATAAACTTTCTCAATTCATTTATACTTTCACAGACCTTTACATTCACACTTATTCCCCCAAGTTTCATTCTTTCTTTTATAAAGTCTTCGGTTTTTCTTTTGTCAGCCTTATTTGAAAGAACACAAAATATCCTCTCTACGTCAATATATATGATATCAAGAGGCATAACCTGTTCCTTCATAGTAAGGATAATATCAAACAGAAAATGCTTATCCTCCAAATACGGTTTTACAAGACCGTATTCACATGACCTGTACTTAAACACTACCAAAAAAGGCGATAAAAGATTTGCCATAGGCAGTACCATAAGTATGGATGACACCAAAAGAATCCTTGACATATTTTCTTTAGTATGCTTTGAAGCTATAAAAAGTACCAAAATAACGATAATAAAGAATCCAATCATTATCCCGTTTTTTATCTTGAAGTACTTTCTATATCCGTACTCACCTTTTTTCTTTATCATATCAACTCACTGTAGTCTACTATATAATAGTCTGACAACTCCTTTTTCTTTTGTCTGACTTCCTTGGTAAAATCGTCTTCTATTGCACAAACTTTCATACCTGCCGACTTACCTGATATTATACCTGCCACAACATCTTCAAATACAAGGCAGTTTTTCGGCTCCACATTAAGAAGCTTTGCAGTGGTAAGGTACACATCAGGTGCCGGCTTACCTCTTTTTACTTCATCAGAAGTTGTGATAACCTCAAAGAAATCTTTCATATTTAAGGATTCCAAGACCGCATCCACCATTGACCTGTTATTACTTGTCGCAATCCCCATCCTGATGCCTTTTGACCTTAAATGCTCCAAAAACTTTTTGCAACCGGGCTTTTCCTTGACCTCATACTTATACTTATCATATGCCATATCCTCCCAGTCCTTACATATCTTTTCAATACTGTCCGATATACCGAACTTATTCTTAAAGTATACGGCAGTCTCATGAAAGCTGATACCGTCTATCTCATTTTTTAAATTGTCGTCATATTCAATACCGAATCTGCCAAGATACTCCCTGTCTATGTCCGGCCACATCCACATAGAGTCCACCAGCGTTCCGTCCAGATCGAATATGCAAGCTTTAATGTTCTTTATCATAATTTACCTAATCCGTTATTTCATCTACCAACTCGGGATGTTCGTTACCGTACTCCGTAATAACATTATTTACCTTAGTAATTACTTCACTTCCCAAGCTTTTATATAACTTTCTGTCACCAATTATATAAAATTCTTTTTTAGCTCTTGTAGCGGCAACATTCATCATATTTGCCTCATTTACAGCCCAAGTTGCCGCTCCTTTACTGTTTGTATCCGCACCAAGTACCATAAAAACAATAGGTGCTTCCTTACCTTGGAATGTATGTATAGTTCCTATATTTGTTACCTTACCTTTTTCTTTTCTTGTAAAACCTATTTCATTAAGTTTTATTCCAAGCTTATAAGCAACATTTTTAAAAGGTGAAATTATATAAACAGTATCACTTTCATTTTTATCGATTATTTTAGGGTCTTTCTCAATCATTGATTTTATCTTTTTTAAAAGGAAATCCCCCTGCTCCTCGACATACTTATTTACAGCCTTGCCGGCTATATCATACCACCCTGTTTTGCCATAGCCTTCCTTGCCCTGTACCATAAGATTATTATATGAGATTGCATTTGAAATGGTAAACATCGGATACTGACATCTCCTATGAACCCACAGCGGAATACCTATCCATGAACTCTCATCCATATCTTTACTTGTATAAAAGCCGTATTTGCTTACAGCATCCACCAAAGTTTGTACAGAAGCCGACTCGGATAAATATATCTCACTTACATTATATATTTTGGAAAGCAGTGCAAGTATTCCTTCATCCAATGTAAGCACCGGCTTTATCTGGAACGGATCACCTACAACCATGATATTTTTACTTCTAAATACGGCACCTACCGCCGCTTGAGGCAGTGCCTGCCCGGCCTCATCTACAAAAGTATGCCCCAATACATTCTCATCAATGTTTTTTAACATTCTTGAGAAACTTGCAAAGGTTGAACTTATAACCGGAATACACAGATTTATCCAATTCCATGCAATATTTATTAACTTCTTATTTTTTTCTACAGAGTTTTTCTGATGTTTCCATATATTTATAGCGGCATTGAGATTTCTTCTGTTTTCATACAAAAACTCTTTCCTTACTTGCAATGCCAATACAAAAAGCTTTGACTGTTCAATCCTATAGTTTTTATCAAACCATGGATTTGACATCTGTAAGCTGTCATAATCTTTCTCAAAATCAAGTACTCTGTCAAAAACTCCCTTATCCGATTCAAAAGCTTCTATTATACTGTTATACTTTGCTTTTTGTTTTTCACTTTGTTGCTTTAAAGATTCATACTTTACAATATCTTCATCCAATCTATGCTTATAGGCGTCGATATCTCTCTTAAGACGGTTAGATCTGTTTTGAAGTTCAATTTCAGTCTTTCTTAGTATCTCATCTTCATCTATAAGCTTTTGTAATCTGTTTAATAAATCATTTACTTCATTTTCAACAGCCTTATTCTTATTGCTGTTAAACAGCCTGTCCAAAAATCCGCCCTTTTGACCTCTTTTCAGTTCAACCGACATCTTTTG
>CAUQKD010000012.1:0-20209 GCA_963518365.1 uncultured Lachnoanaerobaculum sp.
TACTGCCTGTCAAGTCTATATTATACATCTTTTCGCCACCCATGTCAGCACATACGAACCACATTCCTGCATCCTTTAACTCTTTCATGGTCTTGTTGATATTTGTAACTTTGGCTACAGGTGTATAATTGATTGCTCCTGCAGAAGCTCTGGCAACTGCGGCGGTAAGCCCTACGGCTCTGTGCTTCGGAATAATCACACCGTGCGCACCGCAGAGGTTTGCAGTTCTTATGATGGCACCCAGATTGTGCGGATCTTCTATACCGTCCAAAATAAATATAAAAGGCGGCTCACCGTTTTGCCTTGCTTTTTCCAAAATATCTTCCACACTTGCATACTCATATGCGGCAACTATTGCAATGACACCCTGATGCTTTCCTGTTTCACTCATGCCGTCAAGTCTGTCCTTATTTACAAAGTTTACATATGTACCGTGCTTTTTCGCTTCACGAAGAATAGTGGAAATAGCATAATCCTTCAGTCCGTCCTGAATATACAGCTTATCAACAGTTTTTCCGCTTCTAAAAGCCTCTATTACCACATTTCTACCCTCAACGGCATTCTCATTCATATCCTTACTCCAATATCATTTTTATTCAAATACAGATCAACTCCAAGTTTTACAAGTTCCAACGCTCTGTCACATCTGTTGTCCAAGTACAAAAATCCTATAAGCGCTTCAAAACCTGTAGCATACTTGTAATCGCTCACACTGGCGTTTTTTGCCATAGTATGAGGCGAAGAGTTCCTGCCTCTTTTAAAGACGATGTACTCTTCCTCGCTCAGATTATCACTTATCAGCTTTACAATCTCAGACTGCGCTGCGGCTTTAACCAAAGAAGTGGCGTCTTTGTTTAACTTATTTACAGGTCTGTTGCCTCTTGAAACCAGTATACTTCTTATCATCAGTTCGTATACGGCATCACCTATATAGGCAAGTACCAAAGGCGAAAACTCTGTAGCTTCTTTTCTTTCTATATTAAATGGTTTCAGAAGATAATCTAAGATCTCTTCCATTTAACACCCTCTCTTGTATCTTCAAGTACAATACCCTTGTCAAGAAGATCGTTTCTTATTTTATCTGCAAGCGCAAAATCCTTATTCTTTCTGGCCTGTGTTCTCCTTGCTATCAAATCTTCTATCTCACTGTCAAGGATTTCAGCCTTTCTTTCCGTGATAATTCCGAGGACGTCACAAAGAGGCTCTATTACTTTTAAAAGTCCTTTTGCATACTCGGCTGTTGAATCTTCATTCAATGTAGTGTTTGAAAGCTTTATAAGTTCAAATATCGCACTGATAGCGTCTGCAGTATTGAAATCATCATCCATTGCAGCTACAAATTTATCCTTAAGCACCTTGGCAATCTCAAGATTTGAAAGCTCGGCATCAGTAATAGGCGCCTTATTGTCCCTTTGTATAGCACTCTTTATGTTGTCAACACCTGTAAGTATTCTCTCAAGACTGTTCTTTGCAGCTTCCATAAGATCTGCCGAGAAGTTCAGCGGACTTCTGTAATGTGCCGAGAGCATAAAGAATCTAAATACCTGCAAATCATACTTCTCACTTATATCTCTTACAGTAAAGAAATTTCCTGCAGACTTACTCATCTTTTTATTGTCAATATTTAAGAATGCATTGTGCATCCAGTAATTTGCAAAACTCTTGCCGCTTGCAGACTCCGACTGAGCTATTTCATTCTCATGATGCGGGAATATAAGATCCTCACCGCCACCGTGGATATCTATCTGATCTCCCAGATATTTCTTGCTCATTACGGAACACTCTATATGCCAACCCGGTCTGCCTTTTGACCACGGTGAATCCCAATACGGTTCGCCGTCTTTTTTAGGCTTCCAAAGTACGAAGTCGTTGCTGTCTTCCTTACCGTCTTCTCCTGTCACCTTTATTTCTCTAAAACCTGACTGAAGCTCGTCTATATTCTTATGTGAAAGTTTTCCGTAGTCCTTAAAGCTCTTTACTCTGAAGTAAACTGTACCGTCCTTTGCCACATAGGCGTGACCGCTCCTGATAAGCTCACCTATCATATCTTCCATTCCGCCTATTTCCTGTGTGGCAAGCGGATTTTTGGTGGCAGGAAGTACATTCATAGCCTCCATATCTTTCTTACATTCATCTATATATCTCTGTGAAATAACAGCTGCGTCTACGCCCTCTTCTATAGCCTTATTGATTATCTTATCATCAACATCTGTGAAGTTTGAAACATAGTTTACTTTATAACCTCTGTACTCAAAATATCTTCTTACGGTATCAAAAAAAATCATCGGTCTGGCATTACCGATATGTATCAAATTGTATACTGTAGGTCCGCAGACATACATTCTGACTTTTCCCTCTTCTATAGGTACAAACTCTTCTTTTCTTCCGGAAAGTGTATTAAAAATTTTCATATTTTCCCTTTTTATTCTTTATTTTGGCAGCCTCCACAGCTTTCGCAATCTCTGAGAGACGGATTTATATAAAATGCATCTCTGACAGAGTTCAAAAGACAAACGCTGTGTGCCGCAATACCGCTTTCATCTCCTGTAAAGCCGAGTCCTTCTTCCGTAGTTGCCTTTATATTAAGCTGGCTCGTTGAAATGCTCAAAGTATCGCATATCACTTCTTTCATCTTTTCAATATATGGCGCAAGCTTCGGCTTTTGAGCTATTACGGTAGCATCTATATTTTCTATTATATATGTGTTCTCGTCAAGTATATTAGCAACTTTTTTCAAAAGTTCTACACTGCTTATATCTTTATATCTTTCATCGCTGTCCGGGAAATGCTTTCCGATATCTCCCAAGGCTGCGGCGCCGAGCAAGCTGTCCATTATCGCATGCAAGAGTACATCCGCATCGGAGTGACCCAAAAGTCCCAATGAATGCTCTATTTCCACACCGCCTATTATCAACTTTCTGCCCTCTACAAGCTTATGTACATCATATCCGTGTCCTATTCTCATATTTACCTTTCATAAAAAAACAGGCAAGTCAATGACCTGCCTGTAAATACCGGACAAGCCGGTTTCATATCAAATTGTAATCTAAAATTAACTAAGCAATCTTTTCAATACCATTCATATGATCATCTAAGAATGCTTCCAATTCTTCGTTCTCGCCGTTATAAGATACTACTAAAACATGTCTAAGATCTAAGCTGAGCACTCCTAAAATTGATTTTGCGTCGATTACTATGCTGTTATCGTACAGATCTACATCAAAATCACATCCGGTAGTCACTTTTACGAAGTTCTTAGCATCTTCAACAGACTTAAGGCGTATTTTTCTTTCCTTCATATCAACACCTCTTTCAAAAAATGTAACTCAAACTATCTGAGCTACGATTCCCTATTAAAGCACTAAGCTTAAAATTTGTCAAGTGTGATATGTTAAAATCTGTTATTTTTCTCCAAGTCCTGACTCAATAGCCTCAACTAATGTATTCATTGCCTCTTCTTCGTCTTCACCGTCAACTATCAATTTTACTTCTGTGCCTGACTTGATACCTGCAGCCATAACATTAAGCACGCTCTTTGCAACTATCTTCTTCTCGCCGTACTCTATAATAATATCTGACTTGAACTTCATTGCAGTCTGTGACAAAACTCCTGCCGGACGAAGGTGCAACCCTGAAGGATTTTTAATAGTAATTTTTCTACTTAACATAAGACTCTTCCTTTCACAATATCGGATTAAATATCCGCATAACTATTACTGAACTATTATAAGGCAAAGTATAGCAATCGTCAAATATTATTCTCTCTTTCCTTAGCCCTTTCTATCGATTCACGCTTTGAAAAAGAGCAACCGCAGTAGTCCTGTCTGTAAAGATTATGCTCCTTTGACAGGTCCACTGAACGCTTATATCCGTTTTTCTTTTTAAAATCGCTCGGCAGGTAGTGTACATTGTACTCCTTTGCCACCTCCTCGCCTATTTCACACAGCTTGTTCGCATTTTTCATAGGTGAAATGGTAAGTGATGTTGTAAAGTAGTCAAATCCGTAATCCGATGCCGCCTTTGCAGCCTCATGAAGCCTTAACTCAAAGCAGATATCACATCTTTTGCCGCCCTCTTTTTCATTTTCATAGCCCTTTATCTTACTGTAAAATATACTCGGGTCGTAATCCCCTTCTATGAACTTCACTTCACTTTTAAAGTTCATCTCCTCTATAAGCCTCTTTGCCTCCTCGACTCTGTGTTTGTACTCTTTTTTATCGTCAATATTCGGATTATAGAAAAATACAGTCAAATCAAAGTATTTCTCCAAATACTCCATACAATATGATGAACAAGGTCCGCAGCAGGCATGCAGAAGAAGCCTTGGGCGATGACCCAAAGCTTCCTCCTTCTTTATAATATCTTCCAATTCTTTTTGTAAATTTCTCTTTATCATGCCAAAAAGTCCCTGATTCTCTTTGATCTGACAGGATTTCTGAGCTTCCTGAGCGCCTTCGCTTCAATCTGTCTGATTCTCTCCCTTGTAACCTTGAACTCCTTGCCTACTTCCTCCAAGGTTCTCGGATGTCCGTCTTCAAGACCGAATCTAAGCACAATAACCTGCCTTTCTCTTTCCTTCAAGTCTCCAAGTAATGTATCTATATGCTCTCTAAGCATAACCGATTCGACATTTCCCTCAGGTGTCAAAACGTTGGAATCAGCCACAAAATCTCCAAGGTTTGAGTCGTCCTCTTCACCTATAGGAGTCTCAAGGGACGCCGGTTCCCTTGCTATCTGCATTATTTCCATTACTTTCTCTTCAGTCATATCAAGTGCATTTGCAAGCTCGGTCACACTCGGCTCATATCCCAGCTCAAGTGTAAGCTTTCTTTGCATCTTACTCATCTTGTTGATAGTCTCCACCATATGTACAGGCACTCTGATGGTCCTTGCCTGGTCTGCAAGCGCTCTTGTCACAGACTGTCTGATCCACCATGTAGCATAGGTTGAAAGCTTAAATCCCTTAGTATAATCAAACTTCTCGACACCCTTTATAAGTCCTAAGTTTCCCTCCTGTACAAGATCCAAAAAGCTCATTCCTCTTCCTGTGTATCTCTTGGCGATACTTACAACCAGACGAAGGTTAGCCTCTATAAGGCGCTGTTTTGCATATTCATCGCCGTCCTGCTTTCTCTTTGCAAGCTCAAGTTCTTCATTGGCTGTCAAAAGAGGTACCGTACCGATCTCTTTGAGGTACATTCTGACAGGGTCTTCTGTACCCACACCTTCCAAAAGATCTATTGCGCTGAGGTCAATATCTTCTTCAGAATCCTTATCGAACTCATCGTCGTCATCTAAGAGTAATGAATCCTCATCTGCGATATTGTCTATATTATCAATGTCAATATTCAAATCATCAGAAGTATTTTCATTGATCTCAATCCCCTTATTCTCAAGATAAGAATATATTTGCTCTATGCTTTCAGCGTTCAATTCGATACCGGCAAAGAAATCATTTATCTCACCGATATTAAGTTTCATATCTGAAGCAATACCCTTGTTTACAAGGTCTTCCAGTTTTTGTAAGAACTCCTGCGGTGACATCTTCTTCTTGTTTGCACTCTCCGTGCCTTTTGATGCCTTATTTCCTGTAGTATTTCGGTTTTCTTTAGCCACTAAGATCATCCCTTCACAAATAGTTGCCGACAATTGACATATCTATTTTTTATTTTAATTACAACCGTAAAAGATTGTAAAGCTTAAAGAGGCAAAAACCTAAGTTCTTCCCTCTTTTTTGCAGCTATCAATAATATAAAGGTATACATATACCATTGTATTTTTCTTGTTATCTGCATCGACATTATAATACTTTTGATGCAGTTTTTCAAGTGATTTTTCTCTTATCTGAACCTGTCCTGCCTTGAAAAATAGAATCTTTTATCGTCTTCCTTCTTATTTAAAGTAGTTACGGTATCTTCAAGGATGGCGCTCTTTATGACACTGTCAATATTTATGTACTCGCTGTATACAAGATCAAGTACAAGCAACATCGGAAACTGTGGTGATATAAGGTTTCCGTTCTCAAGGTATTCAAGTGATGCGACAACCACCACCTCGTCACAAAACTCATGTAATGACTGACTGTCTGCCGATGTGAAGAATATAGTCTTTTTACCTCTGTCATGTGCAGATTTTAAGAGAAAAAGTATATCCTCGGTCTTTCCGCTGATACTGAAAGCCACCACAGTGTCGCCGTCTTTTAAAAATACCGACTGCATCCTTATTCTGTCCGAATCTGTAAGAGAGTCTATATCAAGTCCGACTCTTACAAATCTGCTTTCCATCTCACTTGCAGCATATCCGGAACTGCCCTTTCCTACCGCAATTACCTTTTTGGAGTTTACAAGCATCCTTACAACCCTTTGTATCTGGTCATTGTCAAGAATCGAATACGCCTTGTTAAGCAAATCCTGATATGTGTTGAATACATTCTGAGTGATCATATTTGCATTCGGCTTTTTCACTCTTACACTGTCAAGAAATGCGAATATAAACTCTCTAAATCCTACAAAACCGCATTTCTTTGCAAATCTTGATATGGACGCCTGTGATACATAGAGTCTCTCCGCTACATTTTGAATATTTATATCCATGCTCGGATCACATTGTAAGAAATAATCAGCTATCTTCTTTTCTGTAGCTGTAAATAGTGTATACTTTGATTCTATTATAGGAATCACCGATTTTTCGTATATCATTTCCCCTCTTTTCTACTATACCTAGCCCTTTACGGCACCCAAAGTAATACCTTTTGTAAAATACTTTTGCAGTGCAATAAACACTATAAGTATAGGTGCTGCCGCCAGTGTAGCTCCTGCCATTATAAGCCCGAAATCTGTCGAGTTTTCTGCTTGTAGTTTAGCAATACCGAGAGAAATTGTCAAATTGGAAGTTGAGCTTAACATTATAAGTTGCATAAAATAATCATTCCAGCTGTTGATAAATGTAAATATTGCCAGAGCTCCGACTCCCGGCTTAACCATCTGGAAAACTATATCCGTAAATGTTCTGAATTCACTTGCGCCGTCAATTCTTGCAGCTTCAAGCATTTCTGTAGGTATACCCTCTGAGAACTGCTTCATAAGGAATACACCGAAAGGCCATCCTACAGTAGGTAAAATAACAGCCCATATAGTATTGTAAAGTTTTAATGATGACATCTCTCTGATAAGAGGTATCAAGATAACCTGCTTAGGCAAAGCCATAGCACATACTATAAGTGTGAAAAGCAATACTCTGCCGTGGAATCTCTTCTTTGCAAGAGCATATCCCGCCATTGAGGCACTCAGACAAGTCAAAACCATTGCCATAATTGCCATAAATACTGTATTCAACATCCATCTGACAGCTGCAGGCACCTGAGGCCCTTTTATAAAGCCAAGTTCAAAAATCGGTGCTGTCTGTCTTGAAAACAATTTTTTGAAATTGTCCATTACCAGCTCTTTCGGTATCCAATCAGGTACCGGAGAATTTATGGAAACCGGTGTTTTGAACGCACCCGTAACAATCCAGTAAAGCGGAAATACAAAGCATATCGCCAAAGCTATCAGCACAACGATTGACACTATATTATAGACTTTTTTTAATGAATTTGAAGTTTTCATATTATTTCTCCTTTGCCAATCTGAACTGAACCGCAGACAATACCGCTATGAACATCGCCAAAACCACTCCCATTGCATTTCCGTATCCGTATCTGAACATCTTAAATGCCATATAGTAAATATAATACATTACGGTATCTGTCGAATGATTCGGGCCGCCTGATGTCAAAAGCTGTATCAGGGCGAAACATTGGAAACTGTTTATAGTGGTTATTACAAGTATATAAAGTGTGGTAGGCATTATCTGCGGCCACTTTATCTTCCAGAACAATTGCATCTCATTGGCGCCGTCCACCTCGGCAGCCTCTACAAGTGAATTGTCTACATTTCCAAGAGCCGATACATAAAGCACTATAGGCTGCCCTACAGATGTGGTAAGTAGGATAAGTATTATACATGCAAGTGCAAATCTCTCGTCACCGAGCCAGTTGATATTTGTCTTTAAAATACCGCTGCTCTTTCCTATATAATTGAAAATACCGTAGTAGTTGTTGTACATCCACTTCCAAACTACTGTAACCGCTACGGAACCTGTTACAACAGGAAGATAGAAAATACATCTGAAAACCGAAAGCACTTTATCATTGAGATTGTATATTACGGATGAAACCCAAAGCGAAAATATACAAACTACAGGAACTGAAATAATTACTATAACAAAGGTATTCTTAAGTGCTTTTAAAAAGATACCGTCTCTAAACAACTCTATATAATTACCGAATCCGATGAAAACATCCTTTGCATCCTTTCCCATTGTGGAATCAAAGAAGCTTGTATATACACATATAATCATCGGGATTATTACAAATCCTATAAAGAATACAAGGCTTGGTAATAAGAATAAATAAGCTGAAGTTGTCTCTCTTCTTACCAATTCCTTTGATCTGGTGGTATAAACACCCTTTGCCATGTTTCCCCTTTCTAAAAAATGTTGCTGAAAGAAAATCTTCAGCAACATTTATAACACGTTAGATTATCTAACTCTATTTAAGAGCAGTTACTATTGAGCCGCTGCCGCATTTGCATTCTTTGTAAATGTTGCGACTTCTGTTGCTACATCACCGCCTGTACCGATTCTTTGAAGCATATTCCACCACTCTGTACGAGCTGTAGTCCATCCCTTTGTTACCTGATAGTAGTCACCCATTGAAGGCATGAACTTATCTTCAAAAAGCTTCATTGTTTCAGCATTGTCCGTTCCGTCATAAACACCTGTTACAGAAGGTCTTACAGGGAAGAATCCTGATGCCTTAACACTTTCCTTTACCTCGGACTCGTCATTACATACAAAGTCGATAAATGTCTTTGCAGCTTCAATTTTCTTTTCATCTCCGTTATTGAAAACTCCGTATCCCCAGATACCGCCGCAAAGCTCTGTAACCTTGTCATCACTCGGGAACAACATAGGTATTATCTCATCACCTGCGTTTGTAAGTCCTGCAGCACCGTTGTCTGTATTTGTCTGCTGTGAAGCATTCCAGCAGAATGACATTGCAAGTGTTCCGTTTCTGAACAATGTTATCTCGTCACCGCCTGCTATAGAAGGATCGAAGTTCAAACCTGCCTGATCTACGATTGCCTGTAATGCCTTAATATTCTCAGGTGAATCTGCTGTATACTTTGTATGATCCTTATCTGTGAATGTTCCTGAATAAAGGTTGTTTACAAGTGCTCTTGTACCCTGGTCACCACCCTGTGATGCACAGTAGACAGCACCTACATTTTGCTGTCCTGAATCATATACAGCCTGTACAGCCTTTAAAAAGTCCTCAGTACTCCATGTGTGGCTGTCAAGATCAAGGTATTGAAGTGCATTTGCCTTCTCAAACATTGTCTTGTTGATTGCCATACAATGTGCAACCATGAATGCCGGATACTCATAGTATGCTCCTTCAGGACTCTCACAAGCCGCCTTTACTCTGTCATAGATATCTGAAGCCGCATCCTTTTCAAACATATCCTTCAAGTCTACCATAAGTCCCTTTGCACCCCAGTTGGCTACAAGTCTTTCAGGTCCCTCAAGTACGATATCAGGTGCCTGCTTTCCTTCAATAGCTGTATTGATCTGGTCGTCACCGTTTTGATAGTCAAGATACTCAACTGTTACCTTGATTTCAGGATGCTTTTCATTGAACTTCTTTACAATTCCGTCAACTGTTGCCGCATCTCCCCACTTACCTACAGGATATGTCCAAAGTGAGATGGCTGTTTCGCCGTCTGCCGATGCCTGTGCCTTTGTATCCGCTTTTGAATCGGCTACAGCACTGCCCTGATCCGCTTTTCCGCCTCCACATGCCGCGAGCATTCCTGCCGCTGTAAGTGTCAAACCTGCCAACAATAATTTCTTCATATTCCCTCCTTACGAGTCTCTTCCCAATTTATTTTTCGCGCTTTCCAAAACTACAAATATACTTTTTACACTTCTACATTCTCTAATGCTTTTGCAAATTCTTTTGTTATCAGCTGTGGCCTTGTGATAATCGAGCCTACCACCACGCTGTATGCTCCAAGCTCTATTACTCTTTTGCACTTAGCCGGAGTATTGATATTACCTTCCGCTATAACTTTGTGCTTTACCTTAGCAAGGATATCTCTCAATATTTCAAAATCATTTGCTTCAATCCTTAGTCCCTCACTCTCCTTTGTATAACCGACCATAGTAGTTCCAATGAAATCAAAACCAATCTCATCTGCAAAAATCGCCTCCGCAACTGTGGAACAATCAGCCATAAACATTTGATTCGGATACTTTTTCCTCACTTCACTAAAGAAGTCTTTCAAGCTCTTTTTCCCGGGGCGCAATCTCTGTGTCGCATCAAGTGCTATTATATCAACTCCCACCTCAACCAATGCGTCAACTTCTTTCATTGTAGGTGTGATATACACTTCACTGTCATCATAATCTTTCTTTATGATTCCTATAATCGGCAAATCCACCTGTTTTTTTATCTCATTGATATCAACAACGGAATTTGCTCTGATGCCACATGCTCCACCCATTTTCGCTGCTAGAGCCATTCTCCCCATAATGAAGTCTGAATGTAACGGTTCATTTTCCAGTGCCTGGCATGAAACAATCAGTTTCCCTTTTAGGTTTTTGATTCTCTCATTCATTTTTACTACCTCCATCTGAAAGTATATTACCACTTTTGAAAAATAATTTCAATATATCCAGTTCATTCTGATTTTATTTTCATAAACTTGCAAAACCACCGTTAAAATCACCATTTTTACCACACTCTATTTATGCATATCTTATATTATATTTGCTATATAATCTTAAGTTATCAAAGATATAACCCGACTGTTTTTGAAAATAACTTTATACAATTAAATCATCCAATAAAAAAGAGATACGAGTCTCCCCATATCTCTTTATAAAAATATTTATTCAGGCAGTGAATCAAGGTAATCTATAATAGGAAATACTTTAATATAAACAATACTGAAAGTATATACATGAGAGGTGTGATCTTTTTTGCCTTTCCTGTGCAAAGGTTGATGATAACATATGATACTATACCCATTGAGATTCCTTCCGAAATACTGTAAAAGAGCGGCATTGCCACTATACAGATATAGCAAGGAATAGCTTCGGACATATCTGTAAAATCAATATGTACCACATTTGAGAACATATAAAATCCGACAACTATAAGAGCCGGTGCTGTTGCAAATGAAGGTATTGCAAGGAAAATAGGTGATAAAAGCAATGAAAGTGCAAATAAAACCGCTGTTGTAAGAGCTGTAAGCCCTGTTCTTCCGCCTTCCGCAACACCTGATGCGGACTCAACGAATGTAGTAACTGTTGTAGTACCGAGCATTGCACCTGCTGTAGTAGCTACCGCATCTGCAAGTAACGCACCCCTGATATTCGGAAGCTTACCGTCCTTATCAAGCATACCTGCCTTTGTAGACACACCGATTAAAGTGCCTATGGTATCAAACATATCCACAAAAAGGAATGCAAACATTACCACTACAAATTCAAGTGATGCAATCTTATCAAACTGAAGCTTGAATAAAATCGGTCCTATACTCGGAATACTGAGTCCGTTTGAAAAATCAGGTAACACACTGTAAAAACCGAGTGCAGGATTCGGCACATAAAGCCCTGAAAGCTGCGCAATAATTCCAATTATCCATGTAGCCAGGATTCCAAGGAGGATATTTCCCTTTACCTCCTTTACAACAAGGAATGCTGTTATAAGCACACCTATAATTGCAATAATTACCGTAATTCCGGCATCATTAGTTGTAGCAACTGCACCCTCAACACCATGTACGGCATTGTAACCCTTAATGGAGAACAGCTCTACAAGAGTTGCACCGCCGATAACAATCTTGGCGTTTTGAAGTCCTATAAAGGCTATAAAAAGCCCTATTCCTACGCTCACTGCCGACTTTAAGTTTCTTGGAACAGCATTAAAGATTGCCTCACGTATATTTGTAACAGAAAGTAAAATAAATATAATACCCTCTACAAATACCGCTGTAAGTGCGGTCTCCCAAGTATATCCCATACCCAAAACTACAGTGTATGCAAAATATGCGTTAAGTCCCATACCGGGTGCAAGTGCGAAAGGATAATTTGCAAACAATGCCATAAGCAGTGTACCTACAAATGAAGCTATCGCTGTTGCGGTAAATACGGCTCCTCTGTCCATACCTGCCGCACTGAGAATGTTAGGATTGACTGCCAGTATATAAGCCATTGTCATAAAGGTTGTAATACCGGCTATTATCTCAGTCTTAACATCCGTTTTGTTTTCTTTTAGCTTGAAAAACTTTTCCATATATAGTCTCCTTTTTTTTATTATACTCCGGTATTCGGCCCGGAGTTTTATTTTTATAAGCCTTTGATTACTTTTATCACTGCCTTTTGATATTTTAAATTTATTATGCCTCAATATCTATGAATCTGTTCTCAAAAACGTCAAATACTCCCCTTGCTGTCAGCTTTATCTCGGGAATGACAATCAAAGACATAAAAGTAAGTGACATTACAGGCTCAAGTTGTGTGTTTACACCAAGCTCATTTACAGCCTTTTCATGCAAATCAAGCAGCTTTTTTGATACTTCCTCGCCGCTCAAATCACTCATAAGACCTGCTACAGGCAGTGAAAGGCTCTCCAATATCTTACCGTCCTTTGCCAGTGCAAATCCGCCGCCGTTTTCTCTTATGTTTTCTATAGCCAGATACATATCGTCATCATTTGTACCTATACATATGATATTGTGTGAGTCATGTGCAACCGATGCCGCTATTGCACCGCACTTAATGCCGTAGCCCTTTATTATTCCGAGCCCGACCTTACCTGTATTATGATGTCTCTCTATAACGGCACATTTACAGGCATCTATACCTTTATCGAAGACAAAAAGTCCGTCACTCCTTTTTATCTTAATCTTTGATTTCTTTGACAATACCCCTCCTGCAATCATCTCTATTGCATAGACATCATCAGATTTAAGCCACATTTGTAGCATTTCTTTTTTGAAATTATTAAGGCAAACGGTATCGGATACTTCACTGATATCATATCTTTTTGTCTCTCTCAAATAATTCCCGTCTCTTGCCACCTCTTCACCCAGAATAAATACCGATGACACAGGGAAATCATATAAATCGTCAAATACAACAAGGTCCGCTCTCTTTCCCGGAGCAATAATTCCTCTGTCAAAAAGATGGTAGCAGTCGCTTACATTGACTGTAGCCATAGAAAGTGCCATAACAGGCGAAATTCCGGCTCTTACCAAAGTACGCAGATGATACTCAAGATGACCTTCTTCAAATATGGTCTTAGGCTGTCTGTCATCAGAACATAACAGGCATCTTCTGAAGTTAAACTCGTTAATCCCCGGAATCAGTGCCTTCAGATTGTGACATGCCGAACCTTGTCGCAGCTGGACATATATACCGCGGCTCAGCCTGTCTTCCATCTCTTCAAGTGTAGAACATTCGTGGTCCGTATTTATACCTGCACAGACATAGGCGTTTAGACTCTTACCCTTAAGATTCGGGCTGTGACCGTCTATAATCTTTTTATGACGACCTGCCAAAAGTATCTTATCAAGTGCAGTATCATCTTTTTGTATTACAGCGTTAAAGTCCATAAACTCGCCAAGACCTAAAACATCCTCCGATATAATATCGTCTTTCATATCCTCAGCCGATATGACAAAACCCGAATCCTCCAGCTTGGTAGCCGGAACACAGGAAGGCATCATATATTTTATATCAAGCGCGGTATTTCCGGCCGCATTTTTCATATATGAAAATCCCTTAAGTCCGCATACGTTCACTATCTCATGCGGATCCGCAATTACCGTGGTAGTACCGTGAGGCACCACCATCTTTCCGAACTCCTCAGGTGTGGTATATGACGACTCTATATGTATATGTGCATCCATAAGTCCCGGAGAGATATACTTTCCCGTTACATCTATCTCTCTTTCACCTTCATATTCGCCAAAACCTGCTATAAGTCCGTTTGCAATTGCCAAATCGGCTTTTAATATCTTTCCTCCACATAGGTCCACAATGTTGCCGTTTTTGAGTACCAAATCGGCCTTCTTTCTGCCGGCTGCCACATCAATCAGCTTCTTTAAATTGTCCTTCTCTATCATACCCCCTCCATGATAAAGTTTACTCTACTCCAAGCCTCTTCTTCATAGTCTTTTCAACCGCTACAAGTATGTTTTCATATCCTGTACATCTGCAAAGATGTCCTGAAAGAAGTTTTCTAAGCTCTTCCTTTGTATAGAGCTTACCGCTGTTTAATATTTCCGTAGCCGACATTACAAATCCCGGAGTACAAAATCCGCACTGAATTGCAGATTCATCTATAAACGCCTGCTGCAAATCCGAAATCTCTCCGTTCGGTCCCATAAGACCTTCCAGTGTCAAAATATCCTTACCTTCAGCCCATACAGCCAGATAAATACATGAGTTGAACGCCTCACCGTCTATAAGTACATTGCAGGCTCCGCATTCTCCTACTTCACATCCCTTTTTTACAGAAGTAAGTCTGTAGTCATTTCTTAGCATATCTGTAAGAGAGCTTCTTACATCCACCATCTTCTCACACTTTTTACCGTTTATAGTACAAGTGACCAGTTTATATCTCTGTCCTGTCATCGACCGCACCTCCTGCCTGTTTTACAGCCTTTTCACAAGCTCTCTTTGCCATTACAACACCTATATGGCATCTGAAAGCCTTGCTTGCTCTCCATGAATCACGAGGATTTATATCATCAAGTACCTTCTGTGAGAAAGCTTCCATATTCTCATCATTTACTTCTTTTCCTCTAAGGAAATTCTCCGCACTAAAAACTCTCATAGGTATAGGACCTGCTACACCGTAGGCGATTCTGACATCTTCAAATATCTTTTTATCTGCCGAAAGTTTTACATTCACGGAACAACCTGTAGTTGCGATATCCATCGCCTCTCTCATGGCATACTTTATATAGTGACCCTTATAACCTTCATAAGCTTTCTTAGGGATAATGATTGCAGTCTGTATCTCTCCCTCTTTCAATGCCACAGTTCCCGCTTTTATATAGAATTCATTTATAGGTACAACTCTTCTGTAACCTTCTCCGGCTATCTCAACCTGTGCATCCCATGCAAAAAGAGTCGATGCGGAGTCTGCAGATGTAACTCCGTTACAGGTATTACCGCCGATAGTTCCTATATTTCTGATCTGAGGTCCACCTATCTGATCCACCGCTTCACCAAGTACATTTATATACTTTTGGATAATAGGGTTCTTTGTGATATGTGAAAAGCTGGTCAAAGAACCTATTCTGATATTCTCACCTTCATCAAGGCAGATTCCTCTAAGCTCGTCAAGCATATAGATACTTACAAGCTCCTTGCCTGCTCTTTTACCCTCTCTTACCTGTACCAAGACATCGCTTCCGCCGGCAATAACCTGTGAGCCCGGATGTTCCTTTAGAAGTCTGCAAGCGTCATCAACACTTTCAGCCTCATATAAAGCTTTTATATCGTACATTTTTTCCTCCTACTTAAGTAAACCTGCTTTATCAAAATATTCAAACAATTTTGCCGGACGAAGCGGAATCTCATTCACTCCCACTCCTGTAGCCTGCATAACGGCATTTCTTATGGCAGGTGCTACCGGACATACCGGCGGCTCGCCCAAAGACTTCGTTCCGAACGGTGAAGTAGGCTCAGGATTTTCCACAAATGCAGTCTCAAGATGAGGATGATCCATGGCGGTTGATAATTTATAATCAAGGAAATTATCATTGAGCACTTTACCCGTCTTCTCATCTACAAGCTGTATTTCGGAGAGCGCATATCCTATACCCATACTCATACCGCCCTCTACCTGTGCTTTTGCAAGTGCGGGATTTATAAGCTTACCGCAGTCGTGTACATTGATTATCTTTACAAGCTTTGCCTTGCACATATCAATATCCACTTCCACCTCTGCAAAGCAGCATCCGAATGAATAAGCATTTGATTTTATCTGTGCTGTAGCCTCGGCTGTTATATGTCTGCTGTCACTTGTTGAATAGAGTGCCTCGGTTGCCAGATCCTTAAGTGAAATAAGCTCCATATTGTCGGTAGTTCTTACTATCATACCGTTTTTGATATCTGTGATTTCAGGCGGCATATTTGTAAGAATATATGCGTAGTCAAGAATCTTTTTCTTTAAAAGTCCTGCAGTCTTTGCTATAGAAAATCCGCCGACATAGGTCTGTCTTGAAGCATATGCACCTGTACCGAAAGGAGTAACATCCGTATCCTGACATGATATGATATGTACATCCTCCACTCTGATTCCGATTGCTTCTGCCGCCATCTGTGAAAATGCCGTATCGGCACCCTGTCCGATTTCGGTTTCACCAAGCTGAAGTGATACGGAACCGTCCTGATTGAGTACAAGTCTTGATGAAGAAGACTCAAGTGAAATAGGCCAAACCGCCGTATTATACCAGAACACGGCCATTCCGACTCCTTTTCTGATTCTTCCTGTCTGATTTGCATATTCTTTCAGCTTATTGTCGTAGTCCATATAAGCCTTACCCTTTTCGATACACTGTCTGAATGTGTCGTAGTAGTTGACATTCTTTGAGAATCCGTCTTTGAAGCCTACAGGCATAAGGTTCTTAAGTCTGAACTCGATAGAAGGTATGCCCATTATCTTTGCAACATCCTCCGTATGTGATTCTACCGCAAACATTGCCTGCGGTATTCCGTATCCTCTCATCGCTCCGGCTACAGGTCTGTTTGTAAATATTGTATATGCATCACCCTCTATATTGTCACATGGATAAAGCTGTGGGAAACATCCGAGTCCCTTAGCCGCTATTGAATGTCCGTGTGAAGCATATCCTCCCTGATTTGAGAATATTTCTATCTTTCTGGCTGCGTATGTGCCGTCTTTTCTTACATGAGAAATTATATGGAACTTTATTCCGTGTCTGACTCTGTTGGCAACAAAAGTCTCTTCTCTGCTGCAATCAAGCTTTACAAGATGTCCGCCCACCTTGAGTGAAAGGAATGCACAAAGCGGCTCGTACAAAATATCCTGCTTGTTACCGAATCCGCCGCCTATATACGGTTTTACTATTCTTACATCTCCCCACGGAATACCGAGAGCCTGTCCTACAACTCTTCTTCCGATATGCGGAATCTGTGTGGATGCAACTACCGTAACTCTTTTACCTTTAGCATAAGCATAGCAGATAAAGTTTTCAATATGGCAATGCTGTACGGTCGGAGTCTCATACCATCTGTCAACTACTGTAAGCCCCTCTTCTTTTATAGCTTCCGCGTAGTTTCCTTTGCTGATACTTGTATGCTTCAAAATATTGTTAGGATAATTTTTGTGTATCTGCGGTGCTCCGTCCTTTATGGCCTCAAGCACATCTGTAACTACCGGATACTCCTCATATTCCACCTTCAGCGCTCTGATTGCCTGATTTGCAGCCACTTCATTTTCAGCTACAACAGCCGCAATATCATCGCCGTAGAATTTGACTTCATCTGTAAGTAAAAGTCTGTCCGCCACATCCTGATGACCCGGATCTGTAGACCAAGGATGACCTGCTGTAGGGAAGTAGTTTTTATACTCTCCCAAGTCAAAACAGGTAACAATCTTTACGACACCTTCAATTTTTTCAGCCTCTGCGGTATCAATTGAAAGCACTCTACCATGAGCTATCGTAGAATGCAAAATCTTTGCCACATATGCACTTGCGTCACATAAATCGTCAGTATACCTTGTTCTGCCTGTGACTTTGTCAAATGCATCCACTCTGACAATACTCTTTCCAACCTCCATATCTATTCCTCTCTATTATAAAATTTGCTCTCCGGCTACATACTTGGCAACCAAAGAACACTCATCAGACAAATATAAAAATCTTTCAAATCGCTTTCTTACATCATCTATTCCTTCGTTTAAAACACTATCGTCTACAACCGATAAATCGGCTTCAAACCCCTCTTCAAATGCACCTACCTTTCCAAAATAAGACCCTGCAACTCTTGTAGCCATGGAAAAGACTTCCGCAGGTTTTAAAGGTCTTAAATTTTTATCTATATATCTCCAATAGAGCTTTGAAAGCCCTATTGCTTCAACCGCTTGATTAAGTATATTAAGTGAATATCCTGCCGCAATATCACTGCCAAGTCCCACCTTAATACCTCTGTCTAAAAACTTTCTTACAGGCGCTATACCTGATGCAAGACATATATTTGACTGCGGACAATGTGCCACAAAAACATCTCTGTCTTTTAAAAGCTTCATTTCAGCCTCATCGGAGTATACGCAATGTGCCATAACCGTAGAAAACCTGCTTTTATGTAGACACTCCCTTTTGTCGTAGGCATCAAGATAACCGAAAGAATCCGAACAAAGTTCTCTTACCCATTCCACCTCTTTCGGGTTTTCGGATAAATGTGACTGAAGCCCGTATTCACTTCCTCGTATCTTACCCAACTCTCTCAAAAGCTTATCGCTACAGCTTGGTATAAACCTCGGTGTTATTATAGGAAATGTATTTTTATACCTGTTTTTACAAATATCAAGCCACTCCTTTGTAGACTCTACCGACTCATCCGTACTCTCAATAAGATTTTCAGGTGAGTTTCTGTCCATATTTACCTTACCTACAAAGCACTTCAATCCGCTCTTTTCAAGCAAATCCATAAGTAAAACAGTCGCTTCTTTATGTAATGTTGCAAATATAATTGCCCTTGTGGTAAAGCTCTTTTTAAGTGCGTCTACAAATTTTGTATAAGCTTTTTTTGCATAAACTATATCCCTATATTTTGCTTCCTCGGGAAATGTATATGTATTCAGCCAATCAAGCAACTCCATATCACTTCCGAGTCCTCTGAAGGGAAACTGCGGTGCATGTAAATGCATATCTATAAGCCCCGGAAAAATAAGAGCATCCTTATAGTCCACCACTTTTTCATCTTTATAGGAATCAGGAAGCATATTCTCTGAATATACATTAAATATAACATCATTCTTAATCAATATACAACTTTTTTCTCTTATCCGGATTGTATGCTTATCGGTACAATCTATCAAATTCCCCTTAATTATCACTTTTCCCCCTAAATAAAAGTGAGGTGCCCAACATTGTGTATGGAAACACCTCACTTATCCCACAATGCCAGTGGGCTTATAGTCAATTATTACGGTAATTGGTAGAGACGCTCATCCGATTATGAGCATATATAAGTCCTATACTAAAATATTATTAAGCAGTCATTATTGTCTTATATCCAAGTAAATATTAAACTTAAGTTAATACTTATGTATATAATACCATCTATCTCTGTATAAGTCAAATATATTTCTGTAATATTGCATAAATACAGGTTGCTATTTATTGATATAATCAATAATTTTTCAGCATAATATCTCTATATTTTTCTTGTTTCTTTGTGTATCTTATCTAAAACATATTGATATACTTCCTTTGTATCAATATCTAAAAGCTCGTCCTCATCCTCTATATCCACAAACAAAGTCTCGTCAAGATGCTTTTTGATTATTTTTTTACCGCCTTCATCATCGCCTAAGGAAAGCAATTCATCAAACCGGTTAGCCGAAAAGATGCAAGGGTTGCCAAGTCTTTCCTTACATCTGACGCTGCATATGCTTTTATTTGAACTTTGAAACTCATTTATCATCTTATTAACAGTTTCAGGATTTAAAAACGGCTGGTCACACACTCCAAACATCACACTGTCTGAATGATTGATTTCTTTTAATGCTTTAACCGCCAGTTTTATAGATCTTGACTTACCGAGCTCCGGCTTATTATTGACAATACCAATAAATCCTTTTGATTTATAGTATTTAAGTATACGGCTGTCTCTGCTTACTATAACCTTATTTTCAAAGTTATAGGCCTTTGCATATATCTTTTCCATATGCTCATAAAGCTTTAATCCGTATATATCCGCCAGAAGCTTATCTCCGCCGAATCTCTTACCCTCACCTGCCGCCAAAATCACTAAGTCCATCAGTTCGCCCTTGGATTTAACAAGCTTAAAACCGCTTCCAATACTCCGCCGCCTACTGCACTTGCCTTATCGGAAATTG